>JAYTDE010000822.1:0-4406 GCA_043736195.1 Burkholderiales bacterium
CTCGCGTTCATGCTCGATGTATTCGGGGATGGTGGCGGTGCCGTCGTCGAGCGGATGGCGCCGCCTGGTTTCGGAAAAGCGCTTGATCAGGGTTTCAGTCTTGGCGTCAAGAAACAGTACGCGCACATCGACGCCGTAGAACGTGAGGTTGGAAAGATACTGTGGCAGGTCGGTTAAGCCGCGGCGCATGGCGTCGGTGAGCGCGGCGGTGCGCGCATCAACAGCCACCGCGACTCGGTCGCGCCCGGCTTCGCGCAGCGTCGCCACCAGTTCCGGCAACAAGGGCGCCGGCAGGTTGTCGACGCAGTAATAGCCGGCGTCTTCGAGCACGTTCAAGGCCACGCTCTTTCCCGAACCGGACAGGCCTGTCACCAGGATCAGCTGCACGCTTGCCGCCCTGCGGTCAAAGCCGGGCGCCGCGCAAGCTGAAATCGGGCAACATGGCCTGGCCGCAGGTCGTGACCGGCAATGCATGAAGCGTGAGCAGGCACATGACTTTTCATGAGCCGAATCATGCCGCAAAATCAACAGGGGCGCACTAATGTGCGCCCCTGTTGATTTTGCGGCAAGCGCAGCCGGGCTTATTTGCTCAGGCAATCTTTCATGAACGCCTTGCGCTCATCGCCTTTTTTGCCGGTGGCATTCTTGTTGCAGGACTTCATTTTGTCCTGTTGCGCCATTTTCTTGTCGGACAGGCAGGATTTCATGAACGCCTTGCGCTCGTCGCCCTTCTTGCCTTCAGCCGACTTGTTGCATTCGGCCATTTTTCCTTGTTGTTTGGTCGATTCTTTTTTGTCCTGCGCCAGCGCCGGCGTAGCGACCAGCGGCAGGGCCAGCATCAGGCACGCGAAAAAGTTCTTCATCGGATCGTCCTCTCTGGGTTGCTTGGGCGGCCGTGGTGCGCGCCCCCTGGCGAGCCGGCTCCAAGCGGGATTAAAACACGGTTCGCGCGACTCGTCACGAGTTGGGGAAACACCGAACAAGTCGGCAGGTCGAGAAAGTTGCTTTTGCAACAAGTGGAATCGAAAACACTCTTGGTTCGAGAGTCCGTATCACAGGGACTTGTTCAGCGCTTTCGGAACGGGCCGCTCGCGCAGGGTTCAACCCTCGTCCATCGCGTTTTGCTGACGCGCCATGAAGTCGGCCATGGTATCGACGCCGCGCAATTGCAGAATCGCGTTGCGCACCGCCGCCTCGACCAATACAGCAAGGTTGCGGCCGGCGGCTACCGGGATGCTGACACGGCGAATGTTGACGCCCATCAATTCCTGGTAGTTCGCATTCAAGGGCAGGCGCTCGTAGTCAGCCTTGGCCGAAGCGCTGGGGCGTTCCAGGTGCACGATCAGCTTGACATTCATCTTGGGGCGCACCGCGGTTTCGCCAAAAATCGCCTTGATGTCGAGCAACCCCAAGCCGCGTACTTCGAGCAGGTCCTTGAGCAGGGGCGGGCAGCGCCCTTCGATCGTTTTCGGCGCGATCTTGGTTAGTTCGACCACGTCATCGGCTACCAGGCCGTGGCCGCGGCTGATCAATTCAAGGCCGAGTTCGCTCTTGCCCAGCCCCGACTCGCCGGTGATCATCACGCCCAGGCCCAGCACGTCGACCAGGACACCGTGCGAAGTGGTTTTTTCGGCCAGGAGCTTGGTCAGGTACACCCGCAGCATGTCGATCACCGAGGCCGCGGCGGTCGGGGTGGTGAAAACCGGCACGCCGTGATGCGCACAGGCCGCGACCACCAGGGCCGGCGCGTTTGCGCCGTCGGCCACGATCACCGCCGGCGGTCCGCCGCCGAGCAACTCCGCAAGCAGGTGCTGCTGGCGGGTGGCGGTCAGTTGGGACAGGTACTCGTATTCGGGCTGGCCGATCACCTGAATCCGGTTCTTGTGGATCAGATTCAGGTGACCCACCATGTCCGCCACGGCGTGCGTCGCATAGGCATCCGGATTGAGCGAACTCGAGCCGTTCTCCTCGCCGCTGATCCAGGTCAGCCCGAGTTCATCGGCGGTATCGTCGAACAGTGCCCTAAGCGTCAGGACTTGCATCGGGGCGGAATGTGATCAGATCCTGATGGACGGCCTGCGCGTCCGATAGTGTGGTCAGGCGCGCGCGCATGGACTCATCGGCGAACATTTCCGCCAATGCCGCGAGTATCTGCAAATGGGCCTCTGTGGCTTTTTCAGGCACCAGAACGAAGAACAGCAGATTGACCGGTTTACCGTCCGGCGCCTCGAACGGGATCGCTTCCTTGAGTCTCAGGAACGCGCCGATCGGCGCGCCCAGCTTGGCAATGCGTCCGTGCGGGATGGCGACGCCCTGGCCCAGGCCGGTAGAGCCCAGGCGCTCGCGTGCGAACAGACTGTCGAACACGGTCGAACGCGCGATGCCCTGATGATGCTGAAACAGTAGCCCCGCTTCATCGAACACACGGCGCTTGCTGGATAGATCAAGGTCGAGCACGACATTGGTCGGCGGCAACAAGCGGGCAATGGTCGAGGGGGTGTTTTGCGGTTGCGTGTGCATGCAGCCTCGACGTTCGCCTGTTGGCTGTCGGAGGGATGGCGAGGCGCGGATTATACGTCCGCGCATGAATCACTCGGGTGGCGGCTTCGAACCGGTCGCCGCGCGGCCAAAGTTGCAGGCTGGCGCGGCGACCGTGCGGCTGCGGACTCAGGTCTCGAGCGGATTGAGTGCGCGTTTGGGCGGTTCGTGCTGGTGTGCCTGCGACTTGTCCTTGTGCTTCAGGATCTGTCGGTCTAGCTTGTCGGCGAGCGTGTCGATGGCTGCATACATGTTTTCATCGACGGTCTCGACGAAAATGTCACGGCCGCGCACGTGGACGTTGACTTCGGCCTTCTGGGCAAGCTTTTCGACCGAAAGAATCACGCTGACATCGATGACATGATCGAAATGGCGGCTGACGCGGGACAGCTTGGAGTGTACGTAGTCGCGAATGGCGGGCGTAACGGAAACATGGTGTCCACTAACCTTGAAATTCATGCTGCCTCCTTTGCGTTTCAAACCGCTGTATCCGGCAGATTGGCCGGAATTCACGGTTTGCAAGAGCGACTTGCGTGAAAGCGGTCTGCGTTTCCCTACAGGGATTTACGCAGGTTGGCTGGCGGGATCTTGAGCGCATCACGATACTTCGCAATGGTGCGGCGCGCAACTACGATGCCCTGCTGGCCCAGAATGTCTGCGATTTTGGAGTCTGAAAGGGGTCGTTTGATCTCCTCTGCGGATACGAGTTGCTTGATTAAAGCGCGGATTGCCGTGGAAGAGCAAGCCCCGCCACTGTCGGTCGCCACATGGCTGCCAAAAAAATACTTGAGTTCGAACAGCCCGCGCGGTGTGAGCATGTACTTGTTGGTGGTGACGCGCGAGATGGTCGATTCGTGCAAGCCTAACTCGTCGGCGATTTCGCGCAGCACCAGCGGGCGCATCGCCACTTCTCCGTGGTCGAAGAAATGCCGTTGACGTTCGACCACGGCTTGTGCGACACGTTCAATGGTCTCGAAACGCTGCAGCACGTTCTTGAGCAGCCATTTGGCCTCCTGCAACTGTGTGACCAGGCCGCTGCCATCGCCATTGCTGCGGCGCCCGCGCTCGCGGCTCAGGATGTCGGCGTACATGCGGTTGATCTTCAGTCGCGGCACGGCCTCGGGGTTGATCGCCACTTTCCACACCGACTTGACCTTGCGCACGATCACATCAGGCTTGACATAGCGCGTATCGACGCTGTCGAACTGCGCCCCCGGGCGCGGATTGAGTTGCAGGATCAATTCGCGCGCGGCCTTCAGTTCGCCGTCGCCGCACTTGCACAAACGCTTGATCTGCGCGAAGTCGCGGGCGGCCAGGAGTTCCAGGTGCGAGGTCACAATGGCACGTGCCAGCGCCAGCGCCGGCTCGTCGTCGAACTCCCGCAATTGCAGGAGCAGGGCTTCAGTCAGGTCGCGCGCGGCCACACCTGGCGGATCGCAGGTTTGCAGGAGCTTGAGTGCGGTCTCCAGGTTGCCATCGTCGACCTCCAGTTCGGCCGGCAGGAGCGCGTAGATCTCGGCCAAGGGCATGCTCAGGTAGCCATCGTAGTCGAGCGCTTCGATCAATGCGGCTACCAGGCCGCGATCCTGCGGCGACAGGCGCATCAGCGTGACCTGCTGCAACAGGTGCTCACGCAGGGTGGTACCGGCGGCGGCTATCTGTCGGCCAGGTGAATCCTCGTCGTCGTCACTACGCGCGGCGCCGGGCGCGGCCGCGCCCATGCCTGGTTCGCGCTCGCCCCAGTCGGCGTCCGGCGGGGTGCCCTCCGGACCACCGGCGAACGCGTCGGCGATTGATTCGGTCTGCACTTTTTCCTCGGCGCCGAAGCTGCCGGCGTCGGCGCTCTGCTCGTCGTCGCGTTCGAGCAT
>JAYTDE010000823.1:0-2536 GCA_043736195.1 Burkholderiales bacterium
ATCACCGCGTTGATCTCGTCGTTGTCGAGAAAGCTGCGCCAATCCAGGTTGGTCGATCCGACCGTCGACCAGACGCCGTCGATCACCGCGGTCTTCGAATGCAATAGCGCGCCCTGGCGCTCGTAGAGGCGCACACCGCCCGCCAGCAACGCGGCATAGTGCGAGCGACCGGCATGGAATACCGTGGCGGAGTCGCTGTGGCCCGGCAGAATCAGCTTGACATCGACGCCGCGAGCGGCCGCGTCGATCAGGGCTTTCAGCAGCTGCGGATCGGGAACAAAGTAGGCATTGGTCAAATGCACCGCTTTTTCGGCATTGCCGATCGCCGATAGAAGGGTCAGGTAGATCAGGCTGTAGGGATCGTCCGGCGTGCTGCCGATCGCGCGCACGATGTCGCTGCCGATCGCCCTGGTGGACGGAAAGTATTGCCTGGCCGTAAGCGGCGCACCGCCCTGCTTGCGCCAGGATTCGACAAACAGTTTCTGCAGATCGGCCACCACCGGGCCTTCGATGCGTATATGCGTATCGCGCCAGGCGCCGCTGGCAGTTGCCGCCTTGCCCGGCCGCTGTCCCACCGAGCCCGAGGAATAGACACTGCTGATGTTGACGCCGCCGAGAAATGCGCTGCGCCCATCGACGATCAAAAGCTTGCGGTGATCGCGATGGTTGATGCGCCATGCCACGCGGCTGGCGAGCGGACTTAAAGGATTGAATTCGAGAACCGCGACCCCCGCGGCGCTCAGGCGGTCGAAGAAGGCCCTGGGCGTGGCGAAGCTGCCAAAGCTGTCATAGATCAGGTTGACCTGCACACCGCGCTCCTGCCGCTCCAGCAGGGCTTCCGCGAATTGCCGGCCGATGTCGTCGTCTTCGATGATGTAGGACTGGATATTGATATGGTCGGTGGCGGCGCGAATCGCGGAAAACATCGCCGCATAGGTTGCCGCGCCATCCTCCAGCAGTCCGACCTTGTTGCCGACCATCAGCGGGCTGCCGACGATCGCCTGTTCCAGTGCGATGTGCTTGTCGAGGATATCGAGGTCGCCGGATTTGCGCCTGAGCTCGGCTACGATCGCAGCGCTCCTGCGCGCCGACAGCGGACCGCTGGCGTCGGCGAATCTGGCGGCCTGCGCGCTATGCCGCGCCAGCAGCGCATCGGCTTGCGGCAGCGAAGCACAACCGGCTGCCGCGAAAAGGCACAAGATGAGGGCCAGCGCCAGCGCGCGCGCACGATGATCCGCCAAACGTGTGGCGCGCATGGCGGCAGGCGGGATCGACTGCGCCTCCGGGTGGTGGGTCACGTGCCGGTTGCCGCAAGACACAGCCGCGTGCCACCCATGCAAACCGGTACCGGCAGCCGTCGCTTGGTACAAGGCGACGGCTGCCACGTCATGCCTGAGCGCGCAGGAGTTGCAGAGCGCCGGGCGGGCGTTGCGCGCGGCGGCCACCGCCGGCACCCGGGCCGGGGGTGCCGAGGGCGGGCACCATGGCCCGCACCCCGGGCTCGGCGATCGTCGCACTGTTGCATGCGCTCACGGCCGGCAGGATCAACAGCATCAAACACAGCACTGCGGGCTTCATCGAAACTCCTGGTAGCGCGTAAAAATCGGGCCACCCATCCGCGGAATTGCCGATGGTTCTACCCAGGCTGCCGAAGTTACCCGGGCAGGGGCTAACTTTCCGTGCGCCAACGTACACACACTGCAACCCCTGGCGAGCCGCAACCACCGGCGCGCCAGCGCGCATGCCGCATGCCGCATGCCGCCAGCAGGCCCCCCTGCCGGCCGCACAGGTCCGCCCTCTTGCATCCGCCACGCCCAAGCACCGACGCGGATGGCGGGTCGTGCCGCGACCTAACGTGCCGGCGCCGCTGGCGGCACGATGATCACGGTGTCGCCGCCGGTCTTGCCACGCTGCCCGGTGGCGCCGGTGTCACCGGTGGAGCCGGTTGCTCCCGCGTCACCGGTCGCACCGGTCGCACCGGTACCGCCGGATGATCCGGTCGCCCCGGTGGCGCCGGCAGCACCGGTTGGCCCGGGCGGACCGGGTACCGGCGTTGGCACCGGCACGGTCACCACCGCTGGCGTTGTGACCACCGTCGGCCTGTCACAGGCGCTCAATGCGAGCGCCACGAGAACTGCGGAAAGCATCATTGACTTGTTCATGGAAATTCCTTTTGGTTGTTTGATCCGGGCCGTTCAAGCGTGAAGTTTTCCCGTAGCGCGAAATCGCAGCGGCACAATAAGCCGTGGCCCGGCATCCTTCCGTTCGCTGACCAACATAGGCGCGCCAATCGGATGCGGTGCAGCTGTTGCGCTCCCTCTTTCGGGCGCGCGCCACCAGGCCGCCCGCCTGCGCAATGTGCTCGCGCGCAGCGCTGCATCGACGCCACGCTTCATTCGGCGCGCCGCGGCACGCCCGATTTGCGCGGCGCATGCGGCAACGCGCGCGCATCGCGCACCAGCTGCGCGCAATCGCTGTCCGCGCCGGGCCCGGCGTCGATCAGCGGGATCAGCGCGAGCAAGGGATTGACCACGCC
>JAYTDE010000824.1:0-1672 GCA_043736195.1 Burkholderiales bacterium
GGCGGCAATCAGGGTTAAGCGCAGGGTCGATCGCAAGGGCTAGAAACTTCGGGTAAGACGAATGAACGCCGCAACCGCGACTCTATCGGGTTTGCGCCCGTAGCGCAGCGCCGCATAGCCTTCGGCGATCGCGCGCAGGGTGCCCAGACGTTCGGGCGGCGTGGGGCGCTGCGCCAGCAGGGTGCTTGCGCGTGCGGCGAAATCGAGCGCACCTTCATGCGGGGCGCGCGCGATGCCCTGCCTTGCCAGCCGCCTGCAAAAGCGCAGCCAGGCCCGTTGCACCGGATCCTGTTCGCGCTGGATCCGCATAAGCCACAGCGCCACTGCCAGTGTGATGAGGCCCACGCCCAGGGTCATGGCGATCACCATTTCCTGCCAGGTGGGGGTTTTCATGCCGAGCTGCTCCAGGGTTTCGCGCTGGCGCTCGGGCGTGTAGTTGAGTACCAGCTGGTTCCACTGGTTGGCCAGCGCTTCCCAGTTCATGCGTGCACGCGCCGCCCATTGCGCACCCCAGTCGCCGGCCAGGCGCGCAAGCAAGGGCGGCGCAAAGCGTTGCGGCAACGCGCCCGGCAGGCCGCGCTCGACCCGCGCCGGCGATACCGCGGCGGTCGGGTCGACGCGGGTCCAGCCGCTGCCCGCCAGCCACACTTCGGCCCAGGCATGGGCATCGGATTGCCGCACCGTGAAGACGCCATCGACCGGGTTGACTTCGCCACCCTGATAGCCGGTGACCACCCGCGCCGGCACGCGCGCAAAGCGCATCATCACCACAAAGGCCGAGGCATAGTGTTCGCAGAAACCGCGCTTGGCGCCAAACAGGAATTCGTCGACCGGGTTGTTGTCGAGCAGGGGCGGCTCCAGGGTGTAGAAGAACGCCTCGGTGCGGAAATGGCGCAGTGCACGCTCCACCAGTTGCCTTGGCGTGGCGCCCTCCAGCACCCAGCCGACCATCATTTCACGGGTGCGCGGGTTGGCGCGCGCGGGCAACGCCAGGTAAGGTTCGAGGTCTGCACGCTCTTCGGTGGGCAGCGACCTGAAGCCCGGGTGGGAGCGAGCGCTGTAGCGCAGGCGGGTGGTCACAGGCCGGTCGGTCACCGGCTGCAGGTCGGCGGTCAGGCGCGCGTCGTCCGGCAGGCGGGTCGGCATTTCGAGCGCGAACAGCCACGGCCGGTTCGAGGGTTCAAGCGTGACTTCGTAATCCACCGCAGGTCCCGCCGCCTCAAATTGCGCCGGACGCATCGGGTTGGCGCTTTGCGCGCGCCAGTTGCGGCCGTCGAATTGCGACAATACCGGGCCGCGCCAATAGAGGTCGGCTCCACGCGGCGGCGCGCCGTCGAAGTTGACGCGAAAGGCGATGCCGTCGGACAGCGAAAGCTGGGTGATGAGGCCCGGCGACATGCTGTCCGACAGCCCCGACACGCCCGCCTGCGCATCGGTCGGCAAGCCCCACAAGGGCCCCTGGACGCGCGGGAACAGGACAAACAGGATCAGCATCATCGGCAGGGCCTGGGCGATGATGATGCCCGCCAGACGGGTCTGGCGCAGGAACGGCATTTCCTGCGCGTCGCGGTTAGCGGCGATCAAAGCCGAGGTGATCAGCACCAGCGCTGCCAGCATCAGGGCGGCGGTGGCGATCGATTGCGAGTAGAAAAAGTTGGTCAGGATCAGGAAG
>JAYTDE010000825.1:0-4721 GCA_043736195.1 Burkholderiales bacterium
AGGCACTCGGTCTGCAGACGCTGCAGTGCCTCGCGCACCGGCGTGCGGCCGATGCCCAGGGTCTGGCTCAGCTGCAATTCCGACCAGACGCTGCCCGGCGGCAACTCGAGGGTGACGATCATTTCCTCCAGCTTCGCGCGCGCCTGGTCGGCCAGCGCGGGCGCCCCCGCCCGTTGCCCGCGCTTGACAACAGACGCGGATGCCCCGCGTGGCTGCCTCGATCGCCCCTGAACATTCGCCTTGATCGCCTTTGTCATTCCAGGAAGCCGCCCTTTCAACGTTGCGCCCTAATCCCTCGGTTGCCGATTTTCGACATATTCATGATATGTTAGTACGTCAACACACGATCAACATGGAGGATACACACCATGCCCAAGCTTCTGTCACAAGGCGCCGTCGAGACCTATCGGCGCGACGGCTTCTACTCCCCGGTGCGCGTGATGTCCGCCGATGATGCACGCAAGTACCGCAATGCGCTCGAAGCGCACGAAGCGCATGCCGGCCAGCCGCTGCAGGGCAACATGCGCCACAAGACCCATCTGTTGTTCACCTGGGCCGACGAGCTGGTGCATCACCCTGCCATTCTGGATGCGGTCGAAGATGCGATCGGACCGGACATCCTGTGCTGGAACACCAATTTTTTCATCAAGGAAGCGCACAGTCCGGGCTTTGTATCCTGGCATCAGGATTCAACTTACTGGGGCCTGGATCCGGATGAAGTGATCACCGCGTGGGTCGCATTCACTGACGTAACGCCCGAGAACGGCTACATGCAGGTGATTCCCGGCAGCCACAAGATCGACCAGTTGCCGCATGTGGACACCTTCCACAAGGACAACCTGTTGTCGCGCGGCCAGGAAATCGCGGTCGAGGTGGACAAAACCAAGGCCGTCGGCCTGGCCATGCGAGCCGGCGAAATGTCGCTGCACCACATCAAGCTGGTGCATGGCTCGGACGCCAATCAAACCGATGATCGGCGCATTGGCCTGGCGATTCGCTACATCCCGACCTATGTCAAGCAGACCAAGGTGCGCGACGCGGCGATGCTGGTGCGCGGCACCGACAAGTTCCACAATTTCGACTACGAGGCCAGGCCCCATGCGGACCTCGACCAGGGCGCACTCGCCACGCACGCCGATTCGATGGCGCGCCAGGTCAAGGCGCTGTATCAGGGCACCGAGAAGACCGCGTTTCGCGCCTGAGCGGCGCGGCTACCCGCGCTCTACGTTTACCGAAGGTCCGCGCTGCGCCCACTGAAACCCTGTGGCTCGGCAAAGCAGCCCGAAGATCGTGCAGGCCTGCTGCGCCAGCGCGAAATCCCGCCACGCATGCACAACGTTCAGAACCGAATCTGTTTCTCGCGCAAACATGGCCAGGTTCGGCTTCGGTCACCACGTTGTTGTCCAGGACGTACGCCGTCGGCACTTTTGCCCCCGCTTGTCAAAACTTGACCGGCGGCCGCGCGGCCGTACGCGGGACCGCCGGCAGATCGACGCCGCCGGCGGCGGCGAAGCGCTTGTGGATGCGATTCGCCAAGTGCTCATACCGGGTCGCAGCAGGCGGCTTTTCCCTGGGCGCCATCAATGCGGCGCGCAATATGCGCCTGGCCTGCTCCTCCATCGAGCAGCCCTGGCGGGCGGCCTCCAGGCGCAGGCGGTTCTTGAGGGCGTCATCGATCTGGCGTATTGCAATGCTGTGCATTTGATTTACCTCCATCGGACGCTGCTCAATATCGAGATGGTATCGTGGATGTCAAATCATCAAGAGCTACCGTGGCTCAAGCGAACCGGGATGACGGTCGACTTCCAGCAGCGCGCAGCCACCAGACCCGCGACAGTGACCGCAGCCATGCAGGAATAGCGCATGCGCGTCACGGACCGGGCGAGCGAGCGAACACGTCGCAGCGAGCAGCGCTGCAATTTTCCGGCGAACCAACAATCAGACTTATCGGAACCGCGCGCCATGGTGTAATGGCGCGTGGCCCGTCGCGCTTCGAGCCGGCAATCGGCCGCACACTGCACCCGCATGGAGACCCGGTTGCCACTCTCGGCTGTCATCGCAGGAATCACCCACTGGCATGCACCGCGCTATGTGCGCATTCTTCGTGCGCGCGGCGTGCGCCTGCTTGGCGCTGCGGACGCTGACGCCGGCCGCGGGCGCGCGGCCGCGGACCGCCACGGCATTGCGTTCGAAGCGGACACGGACTATCTGTTGGAAAAGACCCGTCCGGATCTTGCGGTGCTGCTGCCGCGCCATGACTTGGCCACCCGGGAAATCACCGCGGTCGCCGCGCGCGGAGTGGCCATGCTGGTCGAGAAACCCATGGGGCGCAATGGGCGCGAGGCCGCGGCATCGGCAGCAGCGGTCAAGCAAGCCGGGATCTTTGCAGCGGTCTGCCTGCCCAACCGTCACCTGGGCATCTGGGACGCATATCGCGCACTTGTCGCGGACGGCTCCCTCGGCACGCTGCTGCATGCGCACTTTCGCACCATCAACGGGCCGCCGTCGCGCTATATCGACTACGGCGTGCCTTGGATGCTCGACCCGGAACTCTCCGGCGGTGGCGCGCTGCGCAACCTCGGTATCCATGGCGCGGACGCGGCTTGCCAGTTGGCAGCCGGCCGGCCCTTGAGCCTGGCTTGCGCACGCACCAGCAATGCCGCGCATGGCGGCCGCACCGAGGACTTCGCCGCCGCCCTGTGCGGCACCACGGACGGCTTCATCGTTACGCTCGAAGCCGGCTACACCTATGCCAACCAGCAGGAAGGCGGCGACTACGAATGGCGCATCGCCGCCACCGGCGCCTACCTGCACGAGTGCAACGGCCGGCTGCGGGTGCATCGGCGCGGTGGCGCCATCGAGGAACATGCGGTGCCGACGCCGCACCTGGCCTATGAAATCATGGCGGGCGCGGCGCTCGATGCGTTCGAGGCGGGGGCGGCACCGCCGGCGACGGTGGACGACTGCGTGCGCGCCGTGGATCTGCAGGACCTTATCTACGCCGCCGCGGCCATGCCGCTTGCACCAGACTGAAGTTGGCCATGCCACAAGAGAACGTCCCACGCTCAAGGAGTCAGCCATGAAATGGATTCTTGTCCGCCGCCAGCATCGATTGCTGCCGCTGCTGTGCGCCCTGCTGGCCGTAGCGCCAACCACGGTCGCACTGGCCCAGGACAGCTTTCCTTCAAAGCCTGTGCGGCTGGTGGTGCCCTACCCGCCCGGTGGCATCGGCGATTTCGTCGCCCGCCTGATCGCGCCCAAGTGGGGCGAGACGCTCAAGCAGCAGATCGTGGTCGAGAATCGCGCCGGCGCCGGCAGCAACATCGGCATCGATTACGTGGCCAAGGCCGCGCCCGACGGCTATACGGTGCTGCTGTTCGATACCGCGCTGCTGGTCAACCCCACGCTCTACGCGAAGCTGTCCTACGACGCGCAGCGTGACTTGGCGCCGCTGATGATCGTCGGGCGCACGCCGCTGGTGCTGGCAGTCAACCCGACGCTGGCAGCCAACAGCGTGGCCGACCTGCTGGCGCTGGCGCGCGCCAGGCCCGGCCACCTTTCCTATGCCTCGGCGGGCAGCGGCACATTGGTGCACCTGGCCGCCGAAATGCTCAAGTCCGCCGCCGGCCTGGACATCGTGCATGTGCCCTACAAGGGGGCCGGGCTGGCCATTCTGGATGTCATCGGCGGCCAGGTGCCGATGATGTTCGCCGTGCCGGGCACGGCGCGCACCCACATCGCAGCCGGCAAGCTGCGCCCGCTGGCGATTACCGGTGAACGCCGCTTCAAGGGCCTGCCCGCGGTGCCAACCTTCGCCGAGGCCGGTGTGCGCGGCATGGATGCAAGCCTGATCGTGGGCTTCATGGTTCCTGTGAAGACGCCGGCTACAGTCGTCAGCACTTTGCACGACACTCTGGCAACAGTGACAGCAATGCCGGAAGTCGTCGGCAAGCTCGGTGATTCGGGTATGGAAATGGTGGGTGCGGACCCGCGGCGCTCGGCGGCGCTCCTGGCCGATGAGTTTGCGCTGTGGGCCAGGGTGGTCCGCAGTTCGGGAGCGAAGGCTGAATGAGCTGGGGAAGCTCACCAACCAAACATCGGAAGTCGGCAACCGCGCCTGCCAGTACCGGCTTGCTTGATCCAGACAAAGGAGTATCGCAATGCGCATCACCGACTTGAGCGTCACCATGTTCGAATGGCGCGGCCTGCCCGTCGCCTCGTACAGCGACAAGAATCCGGCCGCCAGCGCCATGCCCGAACTGGGGCTGGTCGCCATCGAGACCGATGCCGGCGTCACCGGGTATGCATTTCTCGGCGCCTCCTTTCGCAGCGCGCGGCTCGACGTTCTCTCGCTCACCCGCCACCTGAAGTCGGCAGTCATTGGGCAGGACCCGCTGGACCGCGAGCGCCTGTGGCAGGCGCTCTCCAAGCGCATCCGCGCCACCACCTACCGCTGCATTGGTGCCATCGACGTGGCGCTATGGGATATCGCAGGCAAGGTGGCCAATCTGCCGATCCACCAGTTGCTGGGTACCTGCCGGCGCCAAGTGCCGGCCTATGTGAGCTCCTCGGTGCTGGCCTCGCACGAGGCCTACCTTGAACAAGCGTCCACGATGCGCGACAAGGGCTTTCGCGCCTACAAGATCCACCCGCCGGCGGGCCTGGATGCCACCACCCGATTGTGCCGGGATCTGCGCGACCTGTTGGGCCCGGACTACAGG
>JAYTDE010000826.1:0-3276 GCA_043736195.1 Burkholderiales bacterium
AACCACTTGTGGCCAGCGCCCAAGCCCGCGACATCGCGCCGCAGCGCACCGCCGAAATGCTGACCTGGGAAAACGCTGAATAAGTCCCTGGAGTGCGGGCTATCGAACGGCAGCTCGTTTCAATTCAACCGGTTGCAGAAGCAGCTTTCTCAATCTGCGGACTTATTCAGTGTTTCCCTAGATGAACGCCTGTTACAGCGTCGGCCAGATCGTCGGGCCACCGATGGCCGGCTTGATCGCAACCCATACCGGTAGCTTCGACGGCGGATTGGCGATCGCGGCAGCGACCATGGTGCTGGGGGTCTTGCTGCTGTTGATGGACCGCGCGAGCGCCGTGAAGCACTGGTAGCGGTTTGCGAGGAATTTTCCAACGCAGTGTTCATCACTACAACGTGATCGAGCGGAAATCCATCATTGATGCCATCGCGCGCCGGCTATTTTCGGCCTTGTTGCGCCTCACCACCTTTGACGGTTCAAGCAGGGTCAGGGCGGGCTTGGGTGGCACCGGCAGTCGCGCTGGCGCACTGGGCATACGTGGCCCCCTTGCTCAAGCCTGCCAAAACCAGGGCTCAATATCAGACGCTGGTTGAATCGCTCGATGCCGTGCTGGACGCAGGCGGCGCCGATGAAACCAACCCGCTTGCACGGCTCGCCGCCATGCTTGGTGATTTGGTGTCAGCCTATGAGAAAACACATTACCCGATGCCGTCGGCGATGAGCGCGCTTGAGGCCCTGCGCTGGTTCATCGCGCGCGACCGGCTGCGTCAAAGCGATTTGCCGGAGATCGGCAACCAGGCCAAGGTTTCAGAAATTCTATCGGGCCATCGTGCCATCAATCTGCGCCAAGCGCGCGCCCTTGCCGCACGCTTCGGTGTGCCGATGGAGTTGTTCGCAGGGGACTAGAACTTGCACAAGCCGCGTGACGTTGAACGATTGACCTGAGGGCGGTAGCACATAGAACCTGCCTACACTCAATGGAAATCCAAGTCGACGATCTTGTCGACCTCGCCATGCGTGCCGATCCAGAACCAATGCACGCCTGTCGAAACAGTCAGGCCGAGCACTTTGTCGGCATCGTTCCTCCGCACCATGGCGATCGCTTCTACCACCGGGCGGCGCGATAGGTCGATCGGCCTCCCGGTGTAGGGCACCAGGTTGCCGACCTCGGTAATCGTCATCCTGCCCTGGGTGATGGTGCTCTGGTCTCGGGCATAGAGGTGGTTTCAAGCAGGGTGGTGCCCTGCTTGGCAACGTCGGCATAGACGTTGCAGTGGAATTGAGATATAATGTAAATAATAATTGTCTTTAAATATATAAGGATAATTTTCATTTACATGAAACGCCCTGAATCCGCAAACCTGTCTTTGCAACACTTGGCCGAAGCCAAAGCGCTCGGCGCCAAACTTGCGCGCCTGCGCAAGGCGCGCCATGTGCTTCAGGCGGATGCGGCACTGCGCGCCGGATTGTCGCGGCCAACGGCCGTGCGCATTGAAGCGGGCGACCCCGGACGCACACTTGGGCAACTCGCGCGCTACCTGCACGCGATCGCGCCGGGCACGACCCTCATGCAACTGATGCTGGAAAGCGACCCGTCGCTGCTCGCCCTGCGCGCGGCCGAGGACACCAAGCGCGTACGCCGACCTTCCGAAGCGAAGCTCAAGACCCTGGATTTCTGAGATGGCCGACACCGAACTGTTTGTGTTCGCACATCTCCAGGACGGCTTTGTGCCTGCCGGACGCCTGCAGTTGACGGAGAACAACAGTGAGGTCCAGGCTTCCCTGTTCCAGTACGGCACCCGCTACCTGCTGCGTCGCGGCGCCTTTGAGGTCGACCCGGTGAGCCTGTCGCTTGCGCAAGCCAGGGACGAGAAGGGGTATGCATTTTTTCCGGTCAACGAATTGCCGCAGTTTGGCGGCATTCGCGACGCCGCACCGGATGCCTGGGGCCGGCGCGTGATCGAGGCCTACCGGAAGGTGCCAGCAAATTCCTTGCCGGAGTCGGTGTATCTGCTGGAAGCGGGCAGCGACCGGGTTGGCGCGCTTGATGTGCGCAGGAGCCGGGATGATGGCCCATCGAAGGGCGTCGGCAGCGTGCACTCCCTGCAATACCTGCTGGAGGCGGTCGAGCGGATCGAACGGGGCGAGCCCGTGCCGAGCCGGCTCACCGACCTGCTGGGATCGGGGCCTGGCGCCGGTGGTGCGCGCCCCAAGGCGAGCGTGCGCGATGACCAGGGGCTACTCTGGCTGGCCAAGTTTCCCAGCGTCAGCGACAGCTTCGACAATGCCCACGCGGAGTGCGCGACCCTTGAGCTGGCCCGTCGATGCGGGCTCACGGTTCCCGCTGTTCGTGTGGAGATGCTCGGCAACCGGCCCTGCCTTCTGATCCGCCGCTTCGACCGCTATTGGGTATCCCAAGGGAACACCCTTGAGGTCGGCGCAGTCCCATTCGAGACGCGTCCAGGGGAGGACCGGGTGGAGCACCGATTGCCTTTCGTGAGTTCCCTGACCCTGGTGGGGTGCGACGAAATGGAATCACGCAACAAGGGCTATGCGGACATCGCCGCGGCAATGCGCCGCTATGTGGCGCCTTCGGTGATTCGCGACAACAGCCGCGAGCTGTTCGCCCGCATGGTGTTCAACATCCTGGTGAGCAATGACGATGACCACCTGCGCAACCACGGCTTTTTGCGCGACCCGGGCCTGGACGGTTGGCGGCTCAGCCCCCTATACGACGTGGTGCCGCGACCGGGCATCGCCACCGAGCGCTTCCTGCACCTGCAGGTCGGGAAACAAGGCAAGCTGGCGACCCTGGACAATGCGCTGAGCCGGTACGCCGAGTTCAATCTCAACTTGACCGATGCCACGGCGACGGTGGCGCACATGGTGCACCAGGTTGCGCTGTGGAAACCGGTGTTCGAAGAATTGAAGATTCCGGGCCCACTGATCGACGTGCTCGCGCCGGCGTTCCGTAACCTTGATGAAATCGCCGGCGATGGCCTGAAAAAGGCGCTCCTCAAGCAGCCAAAGAGCAAACTTCGCCGGACATAGCCCGGCCACCTGGGCCATTGCGGAGGCTCACCAAATGCACGCAGGGTGGTACTCAGTGACTGCGGGAGAGCGCGTGGACGCGCGGCGTGGCACTACGTGATGGGCGCCAGAGCAGACCTTGCCGGTACCAGCGCGCCGGCCGATCAAGGCGGTGTACGTAAAGAAGTTTGTGGCGCTGGTGCAAGGAGATTGACCCATGAAGAACCTGGCTGACTACCCCTTCGAGAT
>JAYTDE010000827.1:0-1775 GCA_043736195.1 Burkholderiales bacterium
CGCCGGTCGATCTTCTCGCCACCGAAGCCGGGTCGCGCGAGGTTGAAAGCCTGCTTGGCCGCATCGAGCACGGTTTCCTCGCTTGATCACGGCCTGGCGCATCGCCAAGGCCCGCTACCAGAACGACGCGTTTTCCGGCGATGGCGGCCTGCACAGCGCGGGCCGCTGGCACGTCAAAGGTCAGCGGGTGGTCTATGCGGCCTCGTCACTGGCGCTGGCCGCGCTTGAGGTGTTCGTCCACCTCAACCGTGCGCATGCGGGTATCCGCTGGGTGATGTTCGAGATCGGCATAGCGGATGGTGTCGCGGTCGAGGTGCTCGCCGCCACGCGCCTGCCGCGCGGCTGGCGCAGCGAACCGCCCGCCGCATCCACCATGCGCATCGGCACCGATTGGTTGCGAGCCGAGCGCAGCCCGATCCTGCGCGTGCCGTCGGCGATCATTCCGGCCGAATCGAATCTCCTCCTCAATCCCCTGCATGCGGATTTTCGCAAGCTGCGCCTGGGCAAGGCGCGGCCGTTCGAATTCGATGCGCGCCTGTGGAAATGACCCGGTGAGCGATCAAAGCAGGTCGGCTTGATCGGGCCCGCATCACGTCGCAGATGGAGGATGGGCAACTATGCCGCGAGCGCCTCATTCATGCGCGGAGCGATCCGTTGAATCGCACGTCCTGCCGCATCTTCGGCGCACTGAATGTCGTAGTGGGTTTGCAGATTCATCCAGCTTTGCACATCGGTTCCAAAATAACGTGCAAGCCGGAGCGCGGTATCGGCGCTGATGCCGCGCTGTTCACGCACGATTTCATTGATTCGCGCCGGCGTCACCTCCAGCGCGCGTGCCAGTGCATTGCTCGACAGGTCGAGCGGCTTCATGAATTCCTCACGCAGAATTTCACCGGGGTGAATGGGGGGAAGTTTCCTGGCCATATTCAAACTCCATCAGTAGTAGTCGACGATTTTGACATTCATCGCGCCTTGAGGTGGTCAAGATCGTGCGCACGCCGGAATTCCTGCAACGCCTGGCTGCCGAGGGCGCCGTCGACTTGTGGTCGGTGTCGACCCGGCTACGCGATGCGCTCCAGCTCGCACCACGAGGCACGCAACGGAATGGAACCCGACACCGGGTCCGCCTGCGAGGTATCGATGGCCTGGTTGAGGTTGGCGGCCAGTGGCGCATCGGCGCCATAGGGGCTGCCCGCCGGCCCCTCGACCCACCAGCCGTGCTGGCCGCACACCGTGCCGGGCGCCAAGTCGCGCGAGAATTTGGCGCGTGCCACGGCGCTGCCCACGCTGGTGCGAATCCGCACCCATTCGCCGTCGGCGATGCCGCGCGCCGCCGCGGTCTCCGGCGCCAGTTCCACCAGCGGGTCCGGCATCAGGCGCCGCAGCGAATCGAGGTTGCGGTGCTGGCTGTGGCAAAAGGCGACGATCTTGGCCGCGCCCAGGCGCAGCGGATAGCCGGCCGGCGCCTGCGGCAGCCCGGCCTCTTCGAGCATCGGCAGCGGCGCGATGCCGTGATCGAGCAGGGTCTCGGAATAGATCTCCACCTTTCGCGAGGGCGTGGCAAATCCTTTCGGCGCGCCATTCACCTCCTGCGCATAGGCCATCAACGGCAGCTCGCCCGCCAGCTCCATGCCGCCGGGCGCCGCGCGCAACTGCGCCACCGAAAGCCCGGCCGGCGCCAGCACCGCGTCATGCCCCGCGTCGGCACTCAGGCCGAATAACTGCTCGTCCATTCCGAGCCGTCCGGCCAGGCCCAGCACGATGTCGGTGTCGCT
>JAYTDE010000828.1:0-1523 GCA_043736195.1 Burkholderiales bacterium
TGCCGATCTCCAAAATCGCCGACTTCATCGACGCTGCAGACGCGGCACTGGAAGCGGCCTACCCCGGCGTGCGCCCGGTCAATTTCGGCCACCTGGGCGACGGCAACCTGCACTACAACATTACCCGCCCGCTTGACGGTTACACCGAAGACGACTGGATGACCCAGGAGTCGGAAGCGGTCAATCGCATCGTGCACGACTGCGTGCATCGCTTCAACGGCTCGATCTCCGCCGAACACGGCCTGGGGCAATTGAAGCGCGAAGAGATCAAGCGCTACAAGTCCGAGATTGAACTCAACCTCATGCGCAGCATCAAGGCAGCGCTCGACCCCAAGGGCATCATGAATCCGGGCAAGGTCATCTAAGGCAGTTCCCCAGTTTCAATCCTTCCAACTCCACCAACACGAAACCCACCATGGCCACCATGCACACCTTCCAGGCGGCAGCCCTGACCCAGACCATCCGCGCCATCGTCAAGGGCAGCGGCTCGACCGACCGTGAAGCCGACCTGGTCGCCACCAACCTGGTCGAAGCCAACCTGAAAGGGCACGATTCACATGGCGTGGGCATGATTCCGCGCTATATCGACGCCTGGAAGGAAGGCGGCCTGACACCCAACGCGCATGTCAGCATCACGCTGGACGCCAACGCGATCCTGACGCTCAACGGCAACCAGGGCTACGGCCAGGTGATGGGTTACGAGGCGATGGAACTGGGCGCCGAACGCGCCAGGCGCCACGGCGTGTGCGTGGTCGGCCTGTCGAACTCGCACCACATCGGGCGCATCGGCGCCTGGGCCGAGCAATGCATCGGTCATGGCCTGGTGTCGATCCATTTTGTCAATGTGCTGTCGCGCCCGATCGTCGCGCCCTGGGGCGGGCGCGATGCGCGCCACGGCACCAACCCGTTTTGCGTCGGCGTGCCGCGGCCGGGCAAGGACCCTGTGGTGCTCGATTTCGCCACCAGCAAGATCGCGCAGGGCAAGACCCGCGTGGCCTTCAACAAGAGCGTCACGCTTGAACCCGGCACCATCATCGATACCGCCGGCGACCCCACGGTGGACCCGCGCTTCACCGTGGTCGAGCCTTATGGCGCGATCCTGCCTTTCGGCGAACACAAGGGCTCGGGGCTGGCCTTGATCTGCGAATTGCTGGGCGGCGCGTTATCGGGTGGCAAGACCGAGAAGGGCGATTCCGCCCGCGGGCGTCAGGTGTTGAATGGCATGTTCTCGATCATCATCGACCCGAAAAAAATGGGCACGGCCGAGAATCTGGCCGGCGAGTTGGAAGAATTCGTCGCCTGGCACACTGCCTCGCCGCCGGCCGCCGGCGTATCGCACGTAAAGATCGCCGGCGAACCCGAACGTGAGTGGAAGAAGGAGCGCCTGGCTAACGGCGTTCCGGTCGACGAAGTGACCTGGGGCGAGATCGTCAAGGCGGGTGAAAAGGCCGGTCTCGCACGCACCGACGTGGAGCGCATCGCCCGCGGTTAACCGTCCGCCGCCATGGACTGCGCGCCCGCGG
>JAYTDE010000829.1:0-2854 GCA_043736195.1 Burkholderiales bacterium
CGGTATGGGAGCGCAAGTTCGGCGTGGCGCCGGCGAACGCCGCCGAACGCGCGCGCCAGATGCGCTTTTTGCAGGCGCGCGGTTTTCCTGGCGATGTAATCCGCAAGGTGGTGCCGAAGGCCGGCGCTGACGCCTGCGACCAATAAGGTTGCCGCCCGGAAAGGGCCATAGGCTGTGCTATTATTTCTGGCTTGTTTTTCAAGCTGCGGATGCTTGCGTGAGCGAATGTTTCGCACCGCGTCGGGCGTCAAGCATCCCGCCACAGAATGACGCCACCGAATAACGCTGACGCTACCGAATGCCGCTGCTCAGGTGGGCCGCGAACGGTTGAGGCTGCGACCATCTCGACCGGCGATTTGCTTGATTGCTGCGGAGTGCGCATGCCCCGCCAATGCTTTCGACCACCGAAGGCCATCAGGTTCACAAGTTCAATTCGATCATTGCGTGGCGCTGGCGGCGGCGGGACAGGTGCCGACCACGGGCGGTCTGGTTCTCGACTTTGTTTTGGTACGGCGACGCCAGCACCACTGGCGGCTTGACTTAAGCCATGGTTTTTTGCGCATCAGTGCCTTAGGCTCGCCTCGACACCGCGGGCCCGGTGTTGCGAATCGTTTGTTTTTGAGTTGAGAATTTTCGGGGTAGCCCGGGTTAAAAGGGGACGACGTTGAAGATCCATGAATATCAAGGCAAGGAAATTCTGCGCAAATTCGGGGTACCGACGCCACGCGGGGTCGCGTGTTTTTCCGTGGATGAGGCAGTCGCCGCCGCCGAGAAGCTGGGTGGCCCGGTGTGGGTGGTGAAGGCGCAGATCCACGCCGGCGGGCGCGGCAAGGGTGGCGGCGTCAAGGTCGCCAAATCGATTGCCGAGGTGCGCGAAAAGGCCGGGCAGATCCTTGGCATGCAGCTCAAGACGCATCAAACCGGACCCGCCGGGCAGAAAGTCAATCGGTTGCTGGTTGAAGACGGCGCCGATATCAAAAAGGAATACTACGTCGCCGCACTGACCGATCGAGCCACGCAAAAGGTCGCGATCATGGCATCGAGCGAAGGCGGGATGGATATAGAGGAGGTCGCGCATTCGACCCCGGAGAAAATCCTCAAGGAATTCATCGATCCGGCCAGTGGTGTGACCGAGGCACAGGCGGATCGCCTGGCGCGCGGCATCGGCGTGCCCGATGCATCGCTTGCGCAAGCGAAAGAGGTGTTGCGCAAACTCTATGCGTGCTACATGGAGACCGATGCTTCGTTAGCCGAGATCAACCCGATGATTCTCGAGGGCAACGGCGACATCAAGGCACTGGACGCCAAGTTCAATTTTGACGCCAACGCGCTTTTTCGGCATCCCGAGATCGTGGCTTATCGCGACCTTGACGAAGAGGATCCGGCCGAGATCGAGGCGTCGAAGTTCGATTTGGCCTATATCCAGCTCGACGGCAACATAGGCTGCCTGGTCAATGGCGCCGGCCTGGCGATGGCTACCATGGACACCATCAAGCTGTTCGGCGGCGAACCGGCCAACTTCCTCGACGTCGGCGGCGGCGCCACAGCCGAGAAAGTGACCGAGGCCTTCAAGATCATGCTCACCACGCCGGGGCTGAAGGCCATTCTGGTGAATATCTTCGGTGGCATCATGCGCTGCGACACCATCGCCGCCGGTGTGATCAGCGCTTGCAAGGCGGTGAGTCTGGCGGTACCTCTGGTGGTCCGCATGAAGGGTACCAACGAGGAATTGGGCAAGCAGATGCTGACCGATTCCGGCTTGCCCATCATCAGCGCGGACACCATGGCGGAAGCGGCGCAAAAGGTTGTCGCCGCGGCAAAGTAGCCGGGTCAGGCTGCCGCCTGGCGCGCGCGGCCCGACATCACGGATCCCACAGGCATAGAGGGAAGCATGAGCATACTGATCAACAAGAATACCCGTGTCATGACGCAGGGCATCACCGGAAAGACCGGCCAGTTCCACACGAAAATGTGCAAGGAATACGCCAATGGGGCCAACTGCTTCGTCGCCGGGGTAAATCCCAAAAAGGCCGGTGAAAGCTACGAAGGCATCCCGATTTACGCCAGCGTCAAGGACGCAAAGGCGCAGACCGGCGCGCTGGTGTCGGTGATTTATGTGCCGCCGGCCGGTGCGGCGGCGGCGATCTGGGAGGCGGTTGAAGCCGATCTCGATCTGGTGATCTGCATTACCGAGGGTATTCCGGTGCGCGACATGCTCGAAGTGCGCAACCGCATGAAGGCGGAGAATCGCCGGACCCTGTTGCTGGGGCCGAACTGTCCGGGCCTGATCACGCCCGAGGAAATCAAGATTGGCATCATGCCGGGCCACATTCATCGCAAGGGCCGCATTGGCGTGGTCTCGCGTTCCGGTACGCTCACCTATGAGGCGGTGGCGCAGTTGACCGAGATCGGTCTGGGACAGTCGTCGGCGGTCGGCATCGGCGGGGATCCGATCAACGGCCTCAAGCACATCGACGTGATGCGCCTGTTCAATGAAGATCCGGATACCGATGCGGTGGTGATGATCGGCGAAATCGGCGGACCGGACGAAGTCAACGCCTCGCGCTGGATTCGCGACAGCATGAAGAAACCTGTGGTCGGATTCATCGCGGGGGTGACCGCACCCGCAGGCAAGCGGATGGGCCATGCCGGTGCGCTCATCTCCGGAGGCGAGGATACCGCGCAGGCCAAGCTCGAGGTGATGGAAGAGTGCGGCATCAAGACCACAAAAAATCCGTCGGAAATGGCGAAGTTGCTCAAGGCGATGCTGTAATCGACAGCAGGCCGACCGACCCACGGTTGACACGAGGAGGAAAAAAGCATGGGTTTCGACACCCCGGAATTCTGGCTGGCC
>JAYTDE010000830.1:0-2639 GCA_043736195.1 Burkholderiales bacterium
ATTATGGAGGATGCGCAACGCGCGTGCAAATTGGCGAGTTGAAGGTGCAATAGCTTGACGCAAGCGTACCTGTCACTCGTTTGATTTTGCCAAATACGCGCGTCGTTATCTTGCCGAGGTCCAATATCGGTTTAATCGTCGTTTCGATTTGTCGTCCATCCTCAAGCGGCTACTGGTTGCTGCGGTAGTGACGCCGCCCAGACCAGAGCGGTACTTGAGGGCGGCTGAACATTGTGGCTAATCAAGAAAGGTCGCGAGGCCTGAGATGGCCAATTGAACCGCTCTGACCTCGAGGCAACCCTCATAGGTTCCATTTAGGAACCTTTTGTGCTATCATGGAGGCTAGTCACTCAAGAGATTCCAACATGACCGTCAATGTCAAACTATCGGACAAACTGGTCGAGCAGGCCAGAAGTTGCGCGCGCGTGCAGCACCGCTCCACGCCCAAGCAGATCGAATACTGGTCGCAGATCGGCAAGATCGCCGAGGAGAACCCGGACCTGCCGTTTTCGATGATCCGCGAACTCTTGGTGGCGGACCAGGAAGCCGTGGTTGGCGAATACGTCTTTAGCTGATGCGGCTGCTCGTCACGCCCTCGTTCGTGAGGGCTACAAAGCGCCTGCATGCGCCGCAAAAACTCGAACTCGATGCTGCGCTGCGCATCATCAGTGCCGACCCCTCGGTGGGCGAGGCCAAGGTCGGTGACCTAGCGGGCATTCGCGTCTATAAGTTCCGCATATCAAATCAACTGTGCCTGCTTGGCTACCGCATTGTGGATGAGCAAAGCCTGAAGCTGCTGACACTCGGCTCCCACGAAAATTTTTACCGGGACCTCAAGCGCATCGACACATAAGGCGCATGGATAATTCAGTCGGTGACGGGCCTTTACAGGTGGCGGGAGTACCGCCCTTGGGTTGCCGCAATCTTGCGCTTGTTGAAAGCAGCAAAAGGGCGACGCGTTGCGGCGACCATCCTTAAAACGTGGTCCGATCGGCTTCGGGTCCGGCGCGCAAGGTATCTGTGTGCGCGATGCGCATCGCAATCTGATCGAACTGCACCAGCGCGGTCGAGCCGACTCCGCCTGAGTCCGGCGCGGGGTGCCGCGGTCAGTCGATACCGATGCCGGCCTGTTTGACGAATGCCGCCCAGCGCACCGTCTCGGCACGCACCAGGGCGCCAAACTCCTCGGCCGATGCGTCGGCCACGTCGATCCCCAGGTTCTCGAAGAACAGGCGCATGTCCGCCGCAGCGAGCACGTCGCGCAGCGCTCGGTTGAGTTGCAGGATGATCGCCGGCGGCGTGCCAGCGGGTGCCGCCAGGCCGGTCCAGCTCTGCACTTCGACGCCGGCCACGCCGGCCTCCGCCACCGTCGGCAGGTCCGGCAGAGCCGCGATGCGATGCGGCGCGGCAACCGCAAGCGCGCGCAGGCGACCGCTCCTGATCAGCGGTATCGCCGAATTGCCGATGCTGAAAATGAAACTCACCTCGCCGCGGCCGACGTCGGTCAGCGCCGTTGCGATCGACTTGTAAGGGATGTGGCGGGCATCGGCGCTTACGGCGCGCCGGAACAGCTCACCCGCCAGGTGCGCCGGCGTGCCGTTGCCGCCGGAACCGAAGGTATAAGCGCCAGGCGCTGCCTTGAGCAACTTCGTAAGCTCAGCCACCGTGCGTGCCGGCGAATTGGGGGCGACGCACAGCACGGTGTACTGGTTGCCGATCAGCGCGATCGGCGTGGTATCGCGCACCAGGTCGACCGGCGGCTTGGCCTGCATGGTCTGGGCGATTGCGTTGGCCAGGTTGATTAGAACGATGGTGTAGCCATCGGCGGGTGCGCGCGCCAGTTCGGCCATGCCGATCATGCCGGTGGCGCCCACCCGGTTGTCGACGATGACCTGTTTGCCCAGGCGCGTGGTCAGCGCTTCGGCTAAGCGCCGCGCGGTCACGTCGGGGCCGCCGCCGGGGCTGAAGGGCACGATCAGGCGGATCGTACGCGTCGGGAAGCCGGTGCTCTGCGCGACCGCGGCGCCGCTTGTCCACGACAGCAGTGCCAACACTGCCAGCGCGCCGCGCCGATTGGGGTCCAGGAGTTGAGACATCGCGTCGCCTTTCTTGAAAGTCGCGGAGAGAATCGCGCTTTGCCGCAACCTGCGCTGGCATAAATGAATGGTACTCCGACGGCTTACCATGGCGCTGAAGCTTGATCAAGCACCGCAAGCATCGCAAGCACCGCCAACCGACCTGCGGCACCTTACAATCCAACCCTGGCTGCGGCGCCATGGCGGTACTTGAGCGCGCGCAATCAGACCGCGCGATGACCAGCAGGCAACCCCAGCCTGTCTTGAACGTTCGCAGATGAAGCTCGTTGTGGTTGGGGGCGGTGAAATTTCCACCTGTCATTTGAATGGAGTAGCGATGCCGAAAATCACTTTCATAGAATTCAACGGGTCCCGGCACGAAGTCGCCGCGCAAAGCGGGCTTTCCCTGATGCGCGTCGCGGTCGACAACGGCGTGCCAGGGATCGACGCCGATTGCGGCGGCGAATGTGCCTGCGCCACCTGCCACGTCTACGTCGACCCGGCATGGCTGGCGAAGACCGGGGCGCAGGGCGAGATGGAGCAAAGCATGTTGAGCTTCGCGGC
>JAYTDE010000831.1:0-4912 GCA_043736195.1 Burkholderiales bacterium
TTCGATACCGACGGTGCGTTGCGCAGCGTGCCGATGCCACAGGGCTACGGCACTGACGCTGCGACCAAGTTCGCGCGACTGGGCCTGACACACGTGGCACGGGTAGCGCACTACCGCGGCTTCATCTTCGCCTCGCTGGCTTCCTCAGGCCCTACGCTGGCGGAGCATCTGGGCCCGATCGCCAGTTCGTTCGACGACCTGGTTGACCGCGCCCCGGAAGGGGAGATCGAGATCGCCGGGGGAGTGTTCAAGCACGCCTACAACGGCAACTGGAAACTGGTGCTGGAAAACCATCTCGACGGCATCCATCCCAACTATGTGCACGCTTCTTCGGTGGATGCGGCACGCGGCGCACCCGACGATCCGGGCGCGCGACCGGGCAGCGAACGCTATGCCGAGATCTCGTTGCGACAGATGCGCCAGAACGGCGCCCCGGAACCGGTGTGGGAGGCATTGGGCATCTGGGCCACCGGCTGGGGCCATGGCTACATGGGCGACTACCACTCCGACAGCCGCCTGGTGGCGGCGATGAACCACCCGGTATTCGCCGACTACCGGCACCGCCTGGAGACGCGCGTGGGTAACGCGGAAGCCACGCGCATTCTAGGCGTGTCTCGCTTCAACTCGGTGGTGTACCCGAACGTTTCGTTCATGAGCCAGTATCGGCAGTTGCGCATCGTGCATCCGCTGGCGGTCGACCGCACCGTGGTCTACACCTACAACATTCGGCTCAAGGGCGCGCCAGAGCGGATGTTCCGCGACACGGTGGCATTCTCGAACGTCGTCAACGGCACCGCCTCATGGGTGCTCACCGATGACCTCGAGGTCTACGAGCGGGTACAACGCGGCCTCAGCGCAGCCATGCCGGAATGGGTGGTGCTGGGGCGCGGCGGCGGCGGTGACGTGCAAGAGCCGGATGGGTTCCGGCGTGGCGCCACCGGCACCAGCGAAATCTTTATCCGCCGCCAATTCGAAGCCTGGAACAAGTACATGGTCGAGGCGTGGCAATGACAACGCCGCGCGACATCGCCCCGCCGTTCGACTCCGCATTGCAAGCCGAGGTCGAGCACTTTCTGTACCAGGAAGCGCGCCTGCTCGACACGCAGCGCCTCGAAGACTGGCTGGCGCTATTCACCGACGACGCCACCTACTGGGTGCCACTGGCGCAAAACCAGAAGAACCCTTACGACCATTCCTCGATCATCCACGACGACCGCACGCTTCTCTCCATCCGTGTGCGACAGTATGCCCACCCGCGCGCCCATGCCCGCTTGCCGACCACTCGGACAATTCATCAAGTGGGCAACGTGCTGATAATCGAGAACTCGCTGGAAACGATCCGCGCCGCCTCCACTCTGGTGCTTATCGACTACCGGCAGGAGCGACAGCGGCAGTGGGGTGCCGTAGTCGAACACACACTCAGGCGAACCGCTGATGGGCTGCGTATCTCCGCCAAGCGCGTCGATCTCATCAATTCCGAGGCGGAGCTCGATGGCATCACGGTGCTGTTTTGACGCTTGATGGTACGTACGACGGATAATGTGCTGATCGGCCAACTGGCGCTTTAGCAAGCTCTCCCCATTTCCACCGAACACCAGGAACAACGCAATGGAACGTTCATTCAAGGAAGAAGTAAAGCTCTTGAAGCTCGGGCGCGGCGACACCTTTCACGGCGAGGGTATTCTCGCGGTGACCAAGGCGCTGTTGCAATCGGGCGTGTCGTATGTCGGTGGCTACCAGGGCGCGCCGATTTCGCACCTGATCGACGTGCTGGCCGACGCCAGTGAGTTCATGAAGGAACTGGGCATCCATTTCGAGGCCAATGCCTCGGAAGCCGGCGCCGCCGCGATGCTGGGCGCATCAATCAACTATCCGGTGCGCGGCGCGGTCACCTGGAAGTCCACTGTCGGCACCAACGTGGCCTCCGACGCGCTGGCCAACCTGGCGTCTTCGGGTGTCAAGGGTGGCGCGGTGATCATCATCGGCGAGGATTACGGCGAGGGTTCCTCGATCATGCAGGAACGCAGCCACGCTTTCGCGATGAAGTCGCAGATGTGGCTGCTCGACCCGCGCCCCAACCTGCCATCGATCGTGAACGCGGTCGAGAAGGCGTTCGAACTCTCCGAGGCATCGAGCACGCCGGTATTCGTAGAGCTGCGCATTCGCGCCTGCCATGTGCATGGCTCGTTCGAATGCAAGGACAATGTGGAAGCGAAGATTTCGCGCAACGCCCTGCTGCAGGAGCCGGTGTTCGAATACGCCAACATCGTGCTGCCGCCCTCCTCCTACGCGCAGGAAAAACACAAGATCGAACACCGCTGGCCGGCCGCGGTGGAATTCATCCAGCGCGAAAAGTTGAACGAAGTGTTTGCAGGCCCGCTGCCCGATGGCCGGGCCTGCCTGGACGACATCGGCATCATCCTGCAAGGCGGCATGTACAACGCGGTGATCCGCGCGCTGCAGCAGTTGAACCTGGCGGACGCCTTCGGCGCGTCACAAGTGCCCTTGTATGTGATGAACGTGACCTACCCGCTGATCCCCGCCGAACTCACTGCGTTTTGCGCCACCAAACGCTCGGTGCTGATGGTCGAGGAAGGCCAACCCAATTTCATCGAAGACGCGCTGCACGCGATATTGCGCCGTGCCGACATCCAGACCAAGGTGTATGGCAAGGACGTGCTGCCGATGGCCGGCGAATACACCGGCGAGGTGATGCTGGGCGGTCTGGCCAAATACATCGCCAACGCCGCCCCGCGTGGCGTTGACGTGACCCCGATCGCGGCCGCCCCGGAAACACTCGCTGCCTCCAAGCAGCGCGCCTTGCAACTGCTGGGCGGCACCGTGCCGAATCGGCCCCCCGGCTTTTGTGTCGGCTGCCCGGAGCGCCCGGTGTTCTCCGCCATGAAACTGCTGGAGCGTGAAGCCGGCGGCTACCATGTGTCGGCCGATATCGGCTGCCACTTGTTCTCATCCCTGCCGCCCTTCAACATCGGCAACACCGTGCTGGGCTATGGCCTGGGGCTGGCCAGCAACTCGGCGATCGGCCCCTTGTTCGCCAAGCGCAGCATCACCGTGATGGGCGACGGCGGCTTCTGGCACAACGGCCTGTCCTCAGGCGTGTCAAACGCGGTATTCAACAACGATGACGGCATTCTCGTCATCATGAAAAACGGCTACTCCTCAGCCACCGGCACCCAGGAATTGCCGTCCTCGCCGCACCAAAGCCAGGCGCACCGCGCCACCGACATGGGCATCGAGCGGGTGTTGGGCGGCATGGGCGTGAAGTGGATGAAGACGGTCGACAACTACAAGGTGAGCAAGACCCTGCAGGTGCTGCGCGAAGCCATGACCACGCCCTTCAACGGCCTGAAAGTGATCATCGCCGAGGGCGAATGCATGCTCGAGCAGCAACGGCGCTTGAAGCCGATCAATGCCGAGAAAATGAAGCGCGGCGAGCGCGTGGTGCGGGTGCGCTACGGCGTCGACGAGGACACCTGCACCGGCGACCACTCGTGCATTCGCCTCTCCGGCTGCCCCTCGCTCACGATCAAGGATTCCACCGACCCCTTGAAAGTGGACCCGGTGGCGCATGTCAACAACAACTGCGTCGGCTGCGGCCTGTGCGGTGAAGTGGCGCATGCAGCGGTGCTGTGCCCCTCGTTCTTCCGCGCCGAGATCATGCAGAACGCGAGCTGGTGGGACAAGTTCAAGGCGAAATTCCGCAACGCCGTGATTGGCGTGCTGCAGCCGGCATGAACGAGAAACCCATCACCATCCTGATCGCCGCCCTGGGCGGCGAAGGTGGCGGCGTGCTGGCCGACTGGCTGCGCGATGCCGGCACCGCCGCCGGCCTGCCGGTGCAAAGCACCTCGATTCCCGGCGTGGCGCAGCGTACCGGCGCCACAACCTACTACCTGGAGATTTTCCCTACGCCCTGGGCACAGCTGGGCGGCCGGCGCCCGGTGCTGGCCTTGACCCCCACGCCCGGCAACGTCGACCTGATGGTCGCCTCCGAACTGGTCGAGGCCGGCCGCGCGTTGCAAAACGGCTGGGTCACCGAGCGCACCACCCTGATTGCGTCCAGCCACCGCATCTACGCCACCATCGAGAAAATGCCGATGGCCGACGGCCGCTACGATGCGCAAAAGATCCTCGATGCGGCGCCGCTTTTGGCCGGCCGCGCCGTGCTGTTCGACATGGCCGAAGCCGCGCAGCAAACCGGCACCGTGATCTCGGCGGTGATGTTCGGCGCCATGGCCGGGTCAGGCAAGCTGCCGCTTTCACGCGCCATGTGCGAAGAAGCGATCAAGGCCTCGGGCAAGGGCGTGGAGGCAAGCCTGCGCGGCTTCAACATCGGCTACCAGGCGGCGACGGCGGGAGGGGCAACTACAGCGTCAAGCCCAAAGGCGATGCCCGCACTACCCACGTCGGAAGGCAGCCTGGCCACACAAGGCTTTCCCGCACTCGCCCACCACTTGGTCAGCGAGGGCATCAAGCGATTGACCGATTACCAGGACGCCGCCTACGTCGCCCTCTACCTCGAGCGCTTGAAGCCGATCGCCCACCACGATGCGCAAATCGGCAAGCTCACCGCCGAGACCGCGCGCTACCTGGCGCTGTGGATGAGCTTCGAAGACCTGATCCGCGTGGCCGACCTCAAGACCCGCAAGAGCCGCTTCGCCCGCGTGCGCGACGAAGTGCGCGCCAAGCCGGAAGAACCGATCCACATCATCGAATTCTTGAAGCCGGGACTGGACGAAATCACCGGCATGCTGCCCCCGGCCATGGCCAAGAGCGTCCACGCCTGGGCGGTGAAACGCGGCTGGGAGCACAAGCTCTCGATCGGCATGCACATCAAGACCAACTCGATTCTGGGCTTCGCCATGCTGCGCACGGTGGCCGGCATGCGCTT
>JAYTDE010000832.1:0-1861 GCA_043736195.1 Burkholderiales bacterium
GCAATCAAGCGCTAGCGGCCAGGACCAATCCCATGAAAATCATGATCAGGACTCTCATCGGCGCGGGCGCGCTAGCCACGATCGCCGGTTGCGCTTCAATGGCGGACACGCGATACGCGAAGCAGGCGGCCGAAGTTCTGCGCGCCTCTTTCAAGGAAAGTGGTCAGGCCAAACTCGACCGCCTGACCCAGGATCAGCCACAGGCGGTATGCAGCGTTGAACTGGACAAGAAGCCGCCGGTCGCCGAACTTGAACGTATGGAAAAGGCGCAGCAAGCACTGCTCAAGTACCCGGCCGACGGCACGCTGCTGGGCGACTGGCGCGAAGGCGAGAAGATCGCCCAGTCCGGCGTGGGCAAGCAATTTACAGACGACCCCACCAGTCCGGCAGGTGGCAACTGTTATGCCTGCCACCAGTTAAGTCCGACCGAGATTTCCTTCGGCACTATCGGCCCTTCGCTGCTTGGGTACGGCAAGCTGCGCGGAAACTCCGATGCCATTGCCCGCCATACCTACGGCAAGATCTATAACCCGCAAGCGTTTTCAGCCTGTTCCAACATGCCGCGCTTCGGCCACAACGAAATCCTGACCGAACAGCAGATCAAGCATCTGACCGCGCTGTTGCTCGATCCGAATTCACCGGTAAACAAGTAGGCGGCAGGACACGGGGCGCGGCAGCGCCCCTTTTTCGCCTCAATCCATAAGAGAACGCTGATGAACCGTCGTGAATTCCTCAACCTGGTGGCGATTGCCGCAGTGTCGGGCATGAACCTCAAGGCAGGCGATGCGTATGGCGTCAACCCGGCCGCCGATCTTTACGATTTCAAGGCCTTCGGCAACCTGCATTTCCTGCACTTCACCGATTGCCACGCACAGCTGTTGCCGGTGTACTTCCGTGAGCCGAACGTCAACCTCGGCGTGGCCGATGCGATCGGGCGCCCCCCCCATCTGGTAGGCCAGGCGCTGCTCGATCATTTCAAGATGAACCCGCTGCTCGCGCCAAAGGGTCAGGCGCGCGATCTGGCACGCAATGTCGCGCACGCTTTCACCCACATCGACTTCGCACGCGCCGCCAAGCTGTACGGCAAGACCGGCGGCTTCGCCCACCTGGCGACACTGGTCAAGAAGCTGCGCGCCGAGCGCCCCGGCGCACTGTTGCTCGATGGCGGCGACACCTGGCAGGGCTCGGCAACGGCTCTCTGGACCCGCGGCCAGGACATGATCGACGCCTGCAAGCTGCTGGGCGTCGATGTGATGACCGGGCACTGGGAATTCACATTGGGCGCGAAGCGCGTCGAGGAAGTGGTGGCAAAGGATTTCAAGGGCAAAATCGATTTCGTTGCCCAAAACATCAAGACCGCCGATTTTGGCGATCCGGTATTCGCCCCGTACATCATGCGCGCAATGAACGGGGTGCCGGTGGCGATCGTGGGCCAGGCGTTTCCCTATACGCCGATTGCCAATCCGCGTCATATGGTGGCCGACTGGAACTTCGGCATCCAGGACGAGAACATGCAAAAGACCGTCAACGAGGCACGCGCCAAGGGCGCTGTCGCGGTGATTCTGCTTTCGCACAACGGCATGGATGTGGACATCAAGATGGCCTCGCGCGTGACCGGCATCGACGCCATCATGGGCGGCCATACCCACGACGGCGTGCCGCAACCAGTGATCGTCACGAATGGTTCCGGAAAGACGCTGGTCACCAATGCCGGCAGCAATACAAAATTCCTGGGTGTGCTCGATCTTGAAGTGCGTGACCGCCGCGTCGTCGATTTTCGCTACAAGCTGCTGCCTATTTTCTCCAGATACTTGCAGGCCGATGCCGAGATGCAGGCCCTGATCGACCGCGTGCGCGCGCC
>JAYTDE010000833.1:0-7055 GCA_043736195.1 Burkholderiales bacterium
AAATGGCGCACCTCGCGAAAGGGCACCATGGGTGGCGCTGCAACGGGTTTCATGGGTGCTTTCCGGGACGGCAGAGCTGAAACGAATGCCGGAAATGTACAGCGCGATCGCTGTTTCGTCCATGGCGGTCCGGGCGCGACCGGTCTATCTTGCAGCCACCGCGCGGTCATTCGGTACCTTGGCGGCCGCGGCACAACTTCGGGAGGCATGACATGAAGCAAAGCCGTCGCAAACTGCTGGGCATCGCCGCACTGGCGCCGCTTGCCGTCACGCGTGGAGCAAGCGCGCAGGCCGCTGGCAGCGCCACCATCATTTCCGGATTTCCAGCCGGCGGCATGGGCGACTCCATTTCGCGACCGCTGGCCGAGCGCCTGCGCGGGCGCTATGCCGCCAACGTGATCGTCGATTTCAAGGTGGGTGCGGGGGGGCGCATCGCGGTCGACTTTGTAAAGCGTGCCGCACCTGACGGCCTGACAATCCTGCAGATCCCGGGCTCGATCATGGTGCTCTACCCGCATATCTACAAGAAGCTCGCCTACGATCCGCTGACTGACTTCATCCCCGTGACCACCACGGCCGGCTACGGCGTGTCGTTTACCGCCGGGCCCGGCCTGCCGGCCGAGATTCGCAGCGTCGCCGATTACATCCGGTGGGCGAAGGCGAATCCGAAATTGGCTAACTACGGCGTGCCTGCGGCCGGCTCTTCGCTGCATTTCGCCGGCATGATGTTGCAGAAGGCGGCCGGCTTCGAATTCGCCAGTGTGGCCTACAAGGGCGGTGCGCCGCTGTTGCAGGATCTTCTGGGCGGACAGATTCCGGTCGCCTTTAACGTCATCGGCGAGGCATTGCCGCATGTGAAGTCAGGCAAGCTGCGCTCGCTGGCGGTGGCGACAGCGCAGCGCTCGATCTTCCTGCCCGAGGTGCCCACTTTCGCCGAACAGGGCTACAAGGGCATCCTCACCCAGGAGTGGTTGGGCTGGTTCGTGCCGGCCAAGACCCCGATGGAAACCGTGCGCCGACTCAACGCGATTGTGCGTGAGGGCTTGTCCACCCCCGAATTGGTCGAGAGCCTGGCGGCGCGCGGCCTGCAGCCGCTGCATCAGTCGCCGGAGGAATTCGCCGCCATGTTCAAGGCCGACTACGAGCGTTGGGGGGTGATCGCCCGGGCATCCGGCTTCACCGCCGAGGAATAGCCGGCATGGCCGACCACGTGGCAAGACCTGCGATGAACGGCGCCCAGGCCCTGGTTCAATGCCTGTTGGCTGAAGGGGTGGAGCATGCCTTCGGCATCGTCGGCGGCAAGCTGGCGCCGCTCCTGCACGCGATCGCGCAGGCGCCAACCCTGCGTTTCACCGGCGTGCGACATGAGGCGAGCGCGCCGATGATGGCGGCGGCGATCAACGCCTGTAGCGGTGCTGTCGCGCTGGCGATTGGCGAGATGGGTCCGGGCGCACTCAATCTCGCCTCCGGCATGGGAGTGGCATACAACAACAACCTGGCGCTGCTGGCAATCACCACCAATCAGCATCGCGCGGCCGCCTATCCCCACTCCGGCATGTTCATGGACCTCGACACGGTCGCGCTATTCAGACCGGTGACCAAGTGGAATGCGGTGGTACACGACCCGCGACGCATTCCGCAACTGGTGCGCCGTGCGTTTCGCGAGGCATTGAGCGGCCGGCCGGGGCCGGTGCACCTGGATATTCCGCAGGACGTGCTGGCCGCGCCGTGCGATTTCGCCGATGATGAGTTGGCGCTGGCGCCAGCGCGCTATCGCGCCATCGAGCGGCCGCGCCCGGCGGCCGGAGCGGTGCGGCAGGCAGCAGCATTGTTGCGCGCCGCGCGCCGCCCGCTGATCGTGGCCGGTGGTGGCGTGGTGGCTGCGGGTGCGGCGGCCGCAATTCGCGAACTGGCCAGCGTGCTGAAGGCACCGGTGGTGCCAACCCAGATGGCGCTGGGCGTGCTGCCCTGCGACAGCCCGCATTTCATCGGCCATGGCGGGCTGATCGCAGGTAGCCCGGTGTGGCAAGCCTGCGCCGAGGCCGACGTGGTGCTGGCCGTCGGCTGCCGCCACTCTTCGTGGATGTGGGATCAAGAGGGGCCGATGGTGCGGCGTTCGCATCGGGTCATCAGCATCAACATCGACCCCGCTGCGCTCGGCGACCCGGTCGCGCATGAAGTGGCGATGCAGGCCGATGCGCAAGCAGCGCTCGATGATCTGCTGGCCGCGCTCGACCCGCCAGCCGGCCTGGACGTCGAGGCCGACTGGCTGGCACGTTGCCGGGCCCGACGCATGGACTACTCCGCCCGGCTCGAAGCGATGGCCGGCGAAGAAGGGGAGATCATGCATCCGGCGGCGCTGGCGCAGGCGATCGCTGCAGCCATGCCGGCTGACGCATTGGCGGTGTTCGATGGCGGTCACACCAGCTTCTGGAGCAACGATTTCACCCCGGTGGCGGAGGTGCGCACGCGTTTCCATGAACCCGGCATGAGCCATCTGGGCTTCGGCCTGCCCTATGCCATGGCGCTGCAACTGGCACAACGCGACCGGCCGGTGTTCAACCTGACCGGCGACGGCTCGTTCGGCTTTTCGATGAACGAACTCGACAGCGCGCGCCGTCACCGGTTGCCGGTGATCAGCATCATTCACAACAATGCGTCATGGGGCATCATCCGCGCCGGCCAGCGCAATCAGCTCGGCTTCGAGCTGGGCACCGATTTGGGCGGCAGCGATTATGCGGCGATCGCCCGCGGTTTCGGCTGTTTCGGTGCCACGGTGACAAGCGCGCAGGAAGTAGCACCGGCCATCGCCGGCGCTCTTGGCGCAGGCCTGCCGGCGGTGCTCGATTGCCGCACCCGCTTCGTGCCGCATCCCTGCATGCCGGGCTTTGGTAGCATGAACCGCTACGGTTTCGAGGCTTTGACTCGCGTTGCATCCGCGTGAGACAGGGCCGCTACTGCGGGTGGGCACTGAATCTCCAGCCAAGGCGCTTTGGCAGTATGCTCATTGACCCGAACCCTGCCTGGCCGCGCTAATGCACGTTGACCATTGATCGAAATGCGAAACATCCGATTTTTGCTCTGCGTTGTGGCGGCGCTAGGCGCCATGCCGGCCTGGTCGCAAACCGACTACCCGACCCGCCCGGTACGCCTCATCATTCCCAATGCGCCGGGCAGTTCGGTCGATACCATCGGCCGCGCGCTGGCGGTGCACTTGAGCGTTAGCCTCAACCAGTCGGTGTTTGCCGAAAATCGCGCCGGCGCCGCCGGCATGCTGGGCATGGAGGCCGGGCGCACGGCCGCGGCTGATGGCTATACCTTCATCGTCGCCTCGTCCAGTTCGATGACCGCCGCACCCCTGATGAAAAAAGCGGTGACCTTCGATGTGCTGAAGGATTTCGATTTCGTCTCCAGCGTGGCGCTGCTGCCCAACGTTCTGGCGGTCAACCCGGCGCTGAAGATTGCCAGCGTTGGCGAACTGGTGGCCTATGCGCGCGCCAACGCCGGCCGAGTCAACATGGCCTCGGCCGGCATCGGTTCGGTAAGCCATCTGGCCGGTATCAACTTCAGTGTTGCCGCCGGTTTCGAGTCGCTGCACGTGCCGTACACCGGCGGTGGCCAGTCGGTAGGGTCGGTGGTCGCCGGGCAGACCCAATGGACGCTGACACCGGCCCCGGCGGCGATGGCGCTGGTGGCTGCCGGCCGCCTCAAGGCGCTGGGGCACAGCATGGGGCGCGAGGCGCGCGTGCTCGACGGCATGCCGAGCCTGTCTGACGCGGTACTTGGGTTTGAGTTCAATGGCTGGATCGGCATCGTCGCGCCACGCGGCATGCCGGCGCTTGCGCTCGGAAAGTTTCGCGATGCGCTGGCGGCGGCGATGCGCGTGCCGGCGCTTGCGGCCACGCTCACCGCCAACGGCGCCATTGCGCACCTGACCACGCCGACCGAGTTTCGCGCCCTGCTGGTGCGCGATATCGACGCCACCCGGCGTACCATGCGCTCGGCCGGCATCGAGCCGGAATAGGTGGGGCCGTGCTCGCGACGTACCATGCAGTTCAGGCTGCAGGGCCGCAGCGTCGGCCAGAACATGTTTCGGCACTGGCAGGCGTTGCAGCGAAAGCTCGGTCACGGGCCCGGCCGCGCCGGGTTTTTGCCCGAAAATCGCCTGTACGGTCAAGAGCGCGTGCTACCATAAATCCATACAAGCGCCCATCCAAATAGCCAGCCCGTAAGCGCGGGCACCGCCCGTCGCGACCCGCGAGAAACAACATGCATGCATGCATTGTCATTGCCGTATCCGGACGACATCTTGATCACCTCTGGCAAGGGGCCACAAGCGTTGGAGGAAGAGTTGGCATTCTTGCTCGCTGTCAAACTGTTCGAGGTGCGCCGGCTGTCATTGGGCAAGGCGGCGGAGTTTTGCCGCATGGGCAAGCTGCGCTTCATGTTTGAGTTGGGCCGCATGAAGGTGCCGGTGATGAACCTCGACGATGACCAGATCGCCGACGAGTTGCGGGATGATTAGTCAGACTATCGTTGGTGACAGTAGCCCACTCATCTCTCCTGCGATTATTGGTTCACTCGGCCTACTTGCCTTGCCACCATTCAAGGCTTGCCGCTTGCGTGGCTCAATCCGTGTGCAGATGTAGCGCCGCTGCACAGCACACGGCGCGGGGCGGTAATGTGACGTCAATCCGCTGATCTTCACTACGAGCTGAAAACTCGCTATTTCCGTCAAGCTCGAACGGACTTGATTGCAACAACCAATAAACAGATTTCAGGAGGTCTGCAATGACACAATCCCTCGTCAACGCATTGCGCAGCGTCGAGATCGGCGTCCCCGACACCGATTCCGCCGAGCGCTTCTACACCGACACCTGGAATCTTTCGGTGGCTGCACGCACCACCGACCGCGTCTACTTGCGCGGCACCGGGCCGTCGCATCACCTGCTGTCGCTTAAGCGCACCGACCAACCCGAGTTGCTGGCGGTCACACTGAATGCGGCATCAAGACGCGAGATCGCGCTGCTGGCGCAAGCGATACCGGCGCATGGCGGCGTGATTCTGCGTGAACCTGGCCCGATCGACGAACCCGGTGGCGGTTTCGGGCTGGTGTTCAAGGACCCGCAGGGGCGCATCATGCGCGTGGTGTGTGAAGACGCGCGCCACGCCGATGCCGGAACCATACGCGATCGACCGCAGCGTCTGGCGCATGTGGTGATGAACAGCCACGACGTGGCTGAGGGCCAGGCCTTCTACGAGAACGCGCTTGGCTTCAAACTGTCGGACCGCACCCGCATCATGGCCTTCATGCGTTGCAATAGCGATCATCACAATATCGCGCTGGCGGATGCGGACAACGATTGCCTCAACCACATCGCATTCGTGATGCCCGATCTGGATTCGGTGATGCAAGGCGGCGGCCGCATGAAGGATGCGGGTTACGCGATTCACTGGGGCCCCGGGCGCCACGGCCCCGGCAACAACCTGTTCAACTATTTTCTCGGGCCTTTCGATTTCGCCATCGAGTACACCGCCGAAGTCTCGCAGGTGGACGACAGCTATCGCACCGGCCAACCGGAAGACTGGAAATGGCCGCCGGGGCGCATCGACCATTGGGGCATCGGCACCGGTCCGAGTGCCGAGCTCAAGGCCGCGCAACGCAAGATCGGTTTTGCCACCAGCCTGAAGATCTGATCGCGGCGCCCAGGTGAGCCGGGCCGCAAGAAAATGAAAACCGACTTTGATGTGGTAGTCAATGGCTTCGGCCCGGCCGGCGCCACGCTGGCCTGCCTGCTGGGCGCGCAGGGCATTCGCACCCTGGTGGTCGATCGCCTTACCGAGGTCTACGACAAGCCACGTGCGTTCGCCATGGACCACGAGATCATGCGGGTGTTTCAGAACATCGGCCTGGCCGACGCCATCCAGCCCTTCATCGCTCCATTCACCGCTTCCGAGCACTATGGCGTCGACGGCCAGTTGATTCGCCGCCTCACCATGATCGAGCCGCCTTATCCGCTGGGCTGGATTCCGTCGATGGTGTTTCGCCAACCGCCGCTCGAAGCGGCGCTGCGCGCGAAGGCGCATGCCATGCACGGGGGGAGCATCTCGTTGGGTGAAGAACTAGTGAATCTGTCGCAGGAGGCGGATCGGGTCAGCGTCACGCTGCAACGCGACGGCACCAAGCGTGAAGTCACGGCGCGCTACCTGGTCGGCTGTGACGGCGCCTCCAGCACGGTGCGCCGCATTCTCGACATCGCACATGAAGACCTGGATTTCGACGAGCCCTGGTTGGTGGTCGATGTGGGCGTCAACGCGCAGGGAGCGGCCAAGCTGCCTGCTACCAGCGCGCAGTTTTGCGAGCCGGCGCGGCCGACCACCTTTCTGGTCGGCGTCGGCGAACATCGCCGCTGGGAAATCATGCTGATGCCGGGCGAGACGCCGCAGGATTTCGATTCCGACGCGGCGGTCTGGAAGCTCTTGTCGCGCTGGCTCACACCGGCCGATGGCAACCTGTGGCGCCGCGCCAGCTATCGCTTTCATGCCCTGGTGGCCAGCCGCTGGCGCGTGGGCCGCGTGTTTCTGGCCGGCGACGCGGCGCACCAGCAGCCACCCTTCCTGGGCCAGGGCATGTGCCAGGGCGTACGCGATGTCGCCAACCTGTCCTGGAAGCTGGAATACGTGCTGCACGGCCGTGCCGGCGATGCGCTGCTTGATACCTATGGCGCCGAGCGCGGCGCGCACGTGCGCCGCCTCACCACCACTATCAAGGGCATCGGCCGCAACATCTGTGAGCGCGATCCGGTCAAGGCGCGGCAACGCGATGCCGATCTGATCGCAGAAGCCGGCGGCAGCATCAAGAGCGTGCCGCGCCAGGACCTGATCCCGCCGCTCGAATGCGGGTTGCTGGCGCCACGGGCGCATGCCGCCAACGGCAGCCTGGTTCCGCAGCCGCGCGTCTGGCGCGATGGTCGAAGCGTGCTGCTCGACGACATCACTGGCAGTGGCTTGCGAGTGATCGTGGTCGCAGGTGTTGCGCCCGAGGCCGTGCTTTC
>JAYTDE010000834.1:0-4722 GCA_043736195.1 Burkholderiales bacterium
GTCGCCAGGCCAAAAAACAAAAGCCCCATTGCATTGGGGCTTTTGCCGTTTCTGCCACGATGCACTCAGCGGCAATTGGCAGGCATGTACTTCGAAGGCGTGCCCAGACACGCCCAGATGATGGTGCCGGTAGCGGTGTTGTAAGTTGGCGTCATGGTGATCGACACCGCTTGCCCGATGGAAGTTGCGGCGGCATTGCCCTGGATGGTAACGACACCCGCGGTTGTCACGCCACCGCCCGAAATCTTGCCAACGGTATTGAACGTCAGGCCCGAACCTGCGGTGGTGACATCGTATTCGGACTGGAATTTCTCGGAAATCGCCGTGCGATATGAACTGCCCGCCAGAATCAGTTCCGACACCTTGGCGCGGATGGTGTAATCCTGATACGCGGGCAAGGCAACGGCGGCGAGAATGCCGATGATCGCAACCACAATCATCAGTTCAATCAGCGTGAAACCCTTTTGCAGCTGAACCTTCTTCATTATTGACTCCCTCCGGTCGGAAACTCCACACGCCCTGTTTGGCAATCGGATGCATACAAGATGCGTGCCACACGATATCACTTTGAATTTAAAAACTTATTTTTGTCCCCCTGGCCTTACCAATGGCAATTTTGCGCCACCTTTGTGACCAGCAACGTCACTGTCGAGCCGGCAAACCGGTGACTGGCTGGTGTCGCGGACAGGCGAATCCATGCGGATTTCGGTGCACGCGGTGCCCCTCTGTAACCTGCGCGAGCCACCTGCCTGCCAGCCAAAGTCGGCGCAGATCCGCAGCGCCGTTGACGCCTTCCACCGCGCGCAACCGGTTATATATAATTAATTGTGATTTACATTTCATTTATCATTATTGGACGGTTATAAGTCATTGATCTAGGATCACGGCTCCCAACGCTGGCAGTCGGGCCATGCATATCAGCGTGACCCGCCACGATCCACAGGACCGGACCATGTACCGCTACGACAAAATCGACCAGACCCTGGTCGATCAACGGGTCGCGCAGTATCGCGACCAGACGCGCCGCTACTTCGCCGGCGAACTCGACGAAGAGGAGTTCCGCCCGCTGCGACTGCAAAACGGCTTCTACGTGCAGCGTCATGCGCCGATGCTGCGGGTCGCTATTCCGTACGGCTTGCTGGCGTCCGTCCAGTTGCGCAAGCTGGCGTCGATCGCACGTGACTACGATCGCGGTTACGGCCACTTCACCACACGCCAGAACATCCAGTTCAACTGGCCGCGGCTGGAAGACGGGCCGGACATCCTGGCCGCGCTGGCGACGGTCGAAATGCATGCCATCCAGACCTCCGGCAACTGCGTGCGCAACACCACCTCCGACCAGTTCGCAGGGGTGGCGCATGACGAGATCGTCGATCCGCGGCCGTATTGCGAACTGATCCGCCAGTGGTCGACCTTCCACCCCGAATTCGCCTACCTGCCGCGCAAGTTCAAGATTGCCGTTTCGTCCTCCGTCGAAGATCGCGCGGCCACGTTTGTGCATGACATCGGGCTGCACATCATCCGCAACCCTGACGGTGAAATCGGCGCCCGCGTGATTGTCGGCGGCGGCCTGGGCCGCACGCCGGTGATCGGCACGGTGATCCGCGAATTCATCGCGCGCGCCGAGCTGATCAACTATCTCGATGCCATCCTGCGCGTCTACAACCGCTTCGGCCGCCGCGACAACAAGTACAAGGCTCGCATCAAGATTCTGGTGCGCGAACTGACGCCCGCCCGGTTCGCCGCCGAGGTCGAGGCTGAATGGGCGCACCTGAAAGGCGGTCCCGCGCTCGTGCCGGATGCGGAATTCGCGCGCATCGAATCCTTCTTTGTGGACCCGGCCTATGAAAACCTGGCACAGGCCGACGCCGGTTTCGAGCGACACAAGGCGGCCGATCGCGGCTTTGCGCGCTGGGTCACGCAAAACACCTTCGGCCACAAGGTGCGCGGCTATGCCGCGGTGACTCTGTCGCTCAAGGCACCCGGGGTGCCGCCAGGCGACGCCACCGCCCCGCAAATGGAGACCGTGGCCGACCTGGCGGAGCGCTTCAGCTTTGGCGAAGTGCGCGTTTCACACGAACAAAACCTGATCCTGGCCGATGTGCGCCAGGCCGACCTGCACACGGTGTGGCAAGAGGCGCGCAAGGTCGGCCTGGCCACCTCCAATATTGGCCTCATCACCAACATCGTGTGCTGCCCCGGTGGCGATTTCTGCTCGCTGGCGAACGCCAAGTCGATTCCCGTCGCGGCCGACATCCAGGCGCGCTTCGAGGACCTCGACTACCAACACGACCTGGGGCCGATCGATCTGAATATCTCGGGCTGCATCAACGCCTGCGGCCACCACCATATCGGTCACATCGGCATTCTCGGTGTCGACAAGGATGGTTCGGAGTGGTATCAGGTCACCCTGGGCGGCTCGCAAGGCGGCAATGCGGCCATCGGCAAGATCATCGGGCGCTCGTTCGCCGCCAGCGAAATCGCCGATGCGATCGAAAAGATCATCGACGTCTATGTCGAGTCGCGCCACGTCCACAACGACGTGACCGAACCCTTTGTCGACACCGTACGACGCATCGGACTCGAGCCGTTCAAGGCACGGGTCTACGCAAACCCTGAACTGAAGGTGGCGTAAATGAGCAATCGCATCATTCGCGACCGCGCGATCGTCGAGGACCGTTGGCTGCTGGTCGAAGCCGGAGAGGCACTCCCTTCGATCGGCGACATCATCGTCCCGCTCGCGCTCTGGCTGGAACAACGCGAGCAATTGATCGCGCGCAGCGGGCTTGGCGGCGTCTGGCTGGCGCCCGGCGACGAGCCCGGCCTGCTGGCGACCGATACGGCCACCCTGCCCTTGATCGCGGTGCGGTTTCCGCAATTCGCCGATGGCCGAGGGTACTCGACGGCCCGCCTGCTGCGCGAGCGTTACGGTTTCAAAGGCGAACTGCGTGCCATCGGCGAGGTGCTGCGCGATCAGTTGTTCTATCTGGAGCGGGTCGGTTTCAATGCCTTCACCATCAAGGCAGGCAAGAGCATCGAGGACGCGCTCAAAGCCTTTGACGATTTCTCGGACGCTTATCAGTCCTCGGTGGCGCAAGCGCTGCCGCTGTATCAGCGTCGCCTGCAACGCCAGGATGCGCCGAGTCCGGCGACTGCCGCGGCGCCATGAGTGGCACCGTTTATCTGGTCGGTGCCGGCCCGGGCGCACCGGACCTGATCACCGTGCGTGCAGCGCGCCTGATCGAAGCGGCCGATATCGTGTTCTACGATGCGTTGGTGCACCCCGAGACGGTCGCCCTGGCTGCGCACGCCGAGAAAATCGCGGTGGGCAAGCGCTGCGGCACGCATTCCACCGCGCAACGCTTCATCAACAAGCGACTGATCGATGCCGCCGGCAAGCACGCACGGGTGGTGCGCCTGAAAGGCGGCGACCCGATGCTGTTCGGCCGCGCGCAGGAAGAGATCGACGCCCTCACGGCCGCCGGCATCCGTGTCGAAATTGTGCCTGGGGTAACCGCCGCGCAAGCTGCCAGCGCCGACCTTGGCGTTTCCCTGACCCGCCGCGGCATCAGCCGCTCGGTCGCGTTCGCCACGCCGCGGGTGGGCAGCGAGGAACAGCCGTCCGATTGGGCCGCCAGCCTGGCGCATGCCGATACGGCAGTGCTCTACATGGCGGCCCACCAGGCACGCGAGGTCGCCGTCACCCTCATGGGCCTGGGCCGGCCCGGCGACCTCCCGGTGGCGATTGTCGAATCGGCCTCATTGGAAAGCAAGCGCAGCTACACCACCCTTGGCGAACTGGTACAGGAAGGGCTGGATGCGGGCGCCGGCCCGAGCATTCTGATGTTCGGCGAAGTCTTCCGCGCCGCACTGACAGCGGCACGCGCTGGCGAAGGCGCAGCGCAACCAGTAGCAGCCGGCGGCGGGTGGCAGGCAAGCTGTATACGGGCGCGGTGACGCATGGCCTTGCGCGCAAGCGCACTGTGGCGCAGGCCAAGGCTGCAAATTATCGCTCTCATCTGATACGCCATAGCCACTGCGAGGTCCGGCCGCAGGTGGTGTATCTTGCGCTTCCGTGCTCCAGGCGATTCGGCTTTGACCAGCTTTGCGAGTGCCAGTCGCCAACCCGGCATCGCCGCAACCGCACTATTCCCGAACCTCTATTTCGACCATGACGCACCCCATCATTGAACGCGCCAAGAGCGCTAGACGCGAAAGCGGCACGCCCTACGCCGGCGACGTGACGCCAATCGAAGCAGGGCAACTGCTGTCTGCCGGTTCAGCACGCATCATCGACGTACGCAGCCGCTACGAGTGGGATTTTGTCGGCCGCATCGATCCCAGCACGCTGATCGAATGGCGCATCTACGAAGCAGATGGCGCAAGCGCTATCCGCAGCCGGCCCAACGATCAATTCGTCGATCAACTGCGTGCACAGGCGCGGCCGGATGAGACGCTGCTGTTTCTGTGCCGCAGCGGGGTGCGCTCGCAGGGCGCGGCCGCCGCGGCGACCGCCGCCGGTTTTGCCGATGCATTCAACATCCTCGAAGGTTTCGAAGGCAACCCGGACGAGAAAAAGCAGCGCAACCATGTTGGCGGCTGGCGCAAACACGGGCTGCCCTGGATTCAGGGCTGATCCGCGCGCCAGATCGCCGACCAGATCCGACCATGCCAACCGTCTCAGCACGATCCTGGCTTTTCGCGGGCTTCGCCGCATGCGCA
>JAYTDE010000835.1:0-2846 GCA_043736195.1 Burkholderiales bacterium
GCAGCGGATGCCGCATCGTTGGCGTCACGCTGATCGAGTTCGTCCGGCGACATGACCGCGACCGCACCCTGATGATCAACAGCAATGCCGGTTCCGGTTTGCCGCGCCAGCTCGCGCGCCTGTAAGGCGGCGCGCCGCAAGGCGTCGGCGGACGCACGCAAATCCTTGTCAGACGGCAAGCCAATGTTACGGGTATTCATCAAGAGTCGCTCCATTCGAGCAGCGCGAACCGCGAGTCCGAATTGTCGTACAAAACCCATGCATCGACCAGTGGCGCATAGACATTCCGGAAGTTGGCAAGCCCCGCGCGACAGCGGCGGCGAATGACGTTTTCCGGTATGTCGTGTCCACCCTGCTTGACCCGAAGCGCGACCCGAGCGATCGCATGTTCCGGCGACTTGAGCGAAAGGAAGATGATCTTCACGTGATAGCCCGCCTTCCGCCATTGCGGGATCATTCGCGCGTACCCGCGTCCTGCCAGCGTGGTTTCGACGGCAAAGGTATCCCCGGCCTTCACATGGCGCCGGATTTCCTGGAGCATCAGGCGTGCGGCCCTTATAGCGGCTGCTTCGGGATCAAATGGCGCGATCCCGGCGGCGATAAGGTCCGCATTGACAAACACCGGGCAAGCAGCTTCGTGCGGTAGAAACGCGCGTGCAAACGTGGTCTTGCCGGCACCGTTCGGGCCGGCGATGATCAGGATGCGCTTTTCCGATTGGTCCGGTGACATGGGTTGGCCGGACGTGGCGTATCAAGCCTTGTTGAGCCCCAGCGAGCGCGAGATCACTTCCTTCATGATCTCGTTGGTGCCGCCGTAGATGCGCTGCACGCGCGCATCGACATAAGCCTTGGCGATCGGGTACTCCATCATGAATCCATAGCCGCCGTGCAGTTGCAGGCACTCGTCGATGATGCGGTTCTCGATGTCGCTGGCGAAAAGCTTGGCCATGCTCGCGGTTGCGGTGTCGAGCTTGTTTTCCAGCAGCAGCTCCATGCAGCGGTCGACGAACACGCGCCCGACCGAGCATTGGGTGGCCACTTCGGCCAGCTTGAAGCGGGTGTTCTGGAAGCTCGAGACGGGTGTGCCGAAGGCCTTGCGGTTGTTCACATAGTCGATGGTCCACTTGATCGCCGCCTCGGTCTTGGCCATGGCGCCGATGGCGATCTGCATGCGCTCCCAGGGCAGCTCCTGCATCAGGTAGATGAAGCCGTTGTTTTCTTCACCCAGCAGGTTTTCGGCCGGCACTTCGACATTGTCGAAAAACAGCTCGGAGGTGTCCTGCCCTTTCAAACCCATTTTCTTGAGGCGCTTGCCCTTGGTGAAGCCGGGCATGGTCGTATCGACTATCAGAAGGCTGGTGCCCTTGGCGCCCTTGTTGGGGTCGGTCTTGGCGACCACGATCACCAGGTCGCAGTTCCAGCCGTTGGTGATGAAGGTCTTGGAGCCATTGACGATGTACTTGTCGCCGCTCCGCACTGCGGTGGTCTTGATCGACTGCAGGTCGGAGCCGGCGCCAGGCTCGCTCATGGCGATCGCGCCGATCAGCTCGCCCTTGGCCATCTTCGGCAGGTATTTCTGTTTGAGCGCCGTGCTGCCATAACGATTCAGGTAGGGCGCGACAATCTCCGAGTGCAGCCCGAAGCCGATCGAGGAACTGTTGGCAAAGGCCTGCTCTTCCATCAGCACCACGCTATAGAGCTTGTCAGCGGCGGCGCCGCCGTACTCTTCCGGCATGCTCACGCACAGGAAGCCGTTGGCACCGGCTTTCAGCCAGACATCGCGATCGACATAGCCCTGCTCCTGCCAGTGGTCTTCATGCGGCATGACTTCTTCGGCCATGAAGCGGCGCACGGAGTCGCGAAAGGTTTCGTGGTCGGAATTGAACAGGGTGCGCGGGATCATGGCGTTGCCTCGTGGTCGTCGGGCGTCGTTTTCAACACGCCCTGCGGTTGCTGGAAGCCCGTAGTTTGCAGCAAATCCGGGCCGGAACCAGCTCGGATTATGTTGGAGTTGTGCGTCCCGCCTTCAGGCCGCGAGATCGACCGCGCGTGCCAGCAGGCTCTTGTCCTGGCGCATCTTGAACTTCTCGACCCGATGGGTAGGCGTGTGCGGCAACGCGTCGACGAAGGTCACATAGCGCGGCACCTTGATGGCGGCTAAGCGCTCGCGGCACCAGTCGGCGATTTCCTGCGCGCTGACCTGCATGCCCTCGCGCAGCACCACGGCGGTGAGGATCTCGTCTTCACCCAGATCGGAAGGCACCGGAATGGCGGCGGCTTCGAGCACAGCCGGGTGATTGCCGATGACGCGGTCGAGTTCTGCGCCTGAAATGTTTTCGCCGCGCTTCCTGATGATGTCTTTCTTGCGCGCGACGAACCAGTAGTAGCCGTCCGCATCGCGCCAGGCGAGGTCGCCGCTCATGAACCAGCCGTCGCGAAAGGCGTTTTTGGTCTGCTCGGGGTCGTTGAAGTAGCCGCGCATGATGATCGGGGTCTTGAGCGCCAGCTCGCCGATGGCCCCGTCGGGCACGTCCTTGCCGTCGTCGTCGACGATTTTGAGCTCGGTCAACTTGAACGCCGGGTTCGGATGCAGGCTGGGCTTGCCCATCGAGCCGACCCGGCGCTCAGCCGCGAACGGGTTATTGAGCGCGCCTGGAATCTCCGACATGCCGAAGCCTTCGATCACGTGCGGCATGTTGAACTCGTCGCGGAACACGCGATAAGTCTCGGCGTCGAAGGGCGCGCCGAACATCTTGCGCAAGCGGTGCCCGTGCATGTATTCACTGCGCGGCCGGCGCATCAGGATGCCGCTGGCCGCGGCGATGGTGTTGACCTCGGTGGCGCCG
>JAYTDE010000836.1:0-4204 GCA_043736195.1 Burkholderiales bacterium
TACTGTACGAAGCGCCGCATCGCATCGTCGAGCTGGCGCATGATCTGCAGGCCGAGTTCGAACCTGCGCGTCGCGTCGTGGTGGCGCGCGAGCTCACCAAGCGTTTCGAAACCGTCGCGCCGCTCACCGTGGCCAGCCTCAAGGGCTGGCTGGAACACGACACCAATCGCCAGCGCGGCGAGTTCGTGCTGGTCATTGAAGGCGCGCGGCCGGATGATCAGGACAATGCCGAAACCCTGCGTGTGCTGGGCCTGCTGCTGGCCGAGTTGCCGGTGAAGTCAGCGGCACGACTGGCGGCAGCCATCACCGGCGCCCCGAAGAACACGATGTACGAGAAGGCTCTGGAACAGAAGGCCGGCGCCGCCGATCGCGTGCCGCCTACTTGAGCACGAACACCGGCTTCAACTGCAAGGATTCACGAATGCGGTCGGCGATGGTCTGCGCTACGGCGCGGTCGGCGAACGGGCCCAACTGCACCCGGTGCAGGCGATCACGCGCGACGATGTACATGGTCTGGTTGAGCCAGGGCAATTGCTGGTAGGTCTTGATGCGAAATTCCTCCGCCCCCTCCTGTGCGCCAAATGCGCCCAATTGCAGGTACACACCATCAGGCTGGGTCGACGTTGCCAGCACCACCGTGGCCGGTGCAGCCAGCACCGCTGTGGCCGGTGCAGCCAGCACCGAAGCCGGCGCCTGGTTGCGCGTGGCTGCAGGGCTCGGCGCAGCGCCCGACGTGGCCTCCGCAGCCGGCCGGGCGGCCGTCGGCGGCGAAGACGACGCTGCAGGTGCCGCGGCGACCAGCGCGCCGCCAGCGCGCGTGCTGGAATCACCCGCCCGTACCCGCTCCACCTCCACTGGCGCACTGCCCTGCGCGGCATAGCCGAGCTTCAAGGCAGCGGTGTAGGAAAGGTCGATGATGCGTTCCGAATGAAACGGTCCGCGGTCATTGACCCTGACCACCACCGTACGGCCGTTGGCCACGTTGGTCACGCGCACATAGCTTGGCAACGGCAAGGTCGGATGAGCGGCGGTCATCGCGTACATGTCATAGGGCTCGCCGCTGGAGGTTTTCTGGCCGTGAAACTTGCGCCCGTACCACGAGCCCGTACCGCGCTGACGGAACACGCCGTTGCCCGCGATTGGCACATAGGTGCGGCCAAACACCACATAGGGCCGGTTGGTGGCGCTGCGCAGGGGCGCCTCGTCGATCGGAATCGCATCGGGCGTGGCCTCGAGATTGGGCGGCGGATTATCCCCGGGGCCATCATCCTGGTAGTAGGCACCACGCCGCGCCTGCCCGGGTTTGGCTGGTACCGCCGGTGGCGGCGGTGTGCCTTGCGCGGTCACTGGAGGCCTTGGTTGCGCCGGCGGGGCCTGTGGGGTCGGCCGCTCCACCGGCGCACGCCCACCCAGCGAGCTGCAACCGGCGATCGCCATCCCTAGAGCCAGGCTGGCCAGGGCACGAAGGATGGTCGATTCACGCGCACACATCGCCGCTGCGCCCTTCAAGCCCCGGTTCCCGGTATCGCAAGGCTAAACGCGCGGCAGAAGAACCTGGCTCCCGTGTATCGATGCTTATTCGTCATGTTTGAAAACTTGCCTGCAACGCATCAGTACTTGAAACCCCGGTGCAATGCCACTACGCCTGCGGTGAGGTTGAAGTAGTCAACATGGTCGAATCCGCTCTCCGACATCATCACCTTCAGAGTCGCCTGGTCGGGATGGCGACGAATCGATTCGGCCAGATAGCGATAACTGTCGGCATCACCGGCCACGCATTTGCCCAGCCACGGCAAAATGCCGAACGAAAATCTGTCATAGGCGCCTGCCAGAGGCTGCCAGACCTTGGAGAATTCAAGCACCAGAAGCCGCCCGCCCGGCTTGATCACACGCCGCATTTCCCTGAGCGCCTGCGCCTTGTGCGTCATGTTGCGCAGCCCGAAGGCCACGCTCACCAGATCGAAACTGTCATCGCGAAACGGCAGATGCTCGGCATCGCACTGCGCCACCGGAAGGCGCATGCCGCGATCGGTCAGGCGATCACGGCCATGCGCCAGCATGGCGCTGTTGATATCGGTGAGCCAAACTTGGCCCTGTGGCCCGACCCGACTTGCGAAGGCTTGCGCCAGATCACCGGTGCCGCCGGCGACATCAAGCACCCGTTGGCCCGGCCGTACACCCGATTGCGCAACGGCGAAGGCCTTCCATGCCCGGTGCAAGCCACCCGACATGAGGTCGTTCATCAGGTCGTACTTGCCGGCAACAGATTCGAACACGGCGCGCACGCGCGCGGCCTTATCCCCCTCGGGAACGCTCTGGAAACCGAAATCGGTGTCAGGCATGGCCTGAAGGCTGGTCCCGCGAAGCGCCTGCACTGGCCAGGCGTGCAAGATACTCGGCCCACATCATGTCGTGCCGCTGACCCAGTTCGTAGAGGTAATCCCAGGAATAAATCCCGGTGGCGTGACCGTCGGAAAATGTGGGTTGCACCGCGTAGTTGCCGACCGGTTCAAGAGCGCTTATCTCAACCCCGCGCTTGCCGGTCTGCAGCACCTCCTGGCCCGGTCCGTGGCCGCGTACCTCGGCAGAAGGAGAGTGCACGCGCAGGAATTCGAATGAGTACTCGAAGCGCGCGCCGTCCGAAAAAGTCACCTCCAGACGCCGCGTCTGCTGATGCAGGAGTATGTCGGTCGGGAGCGGGGAATTCTTGGTCAGGCCAGCCATCGCGCGCGGACTATAGCACGCCATCTCGGCGTGCCCGCGTGGCATACGGCACGCAAGCGCTGGTTCGGCAGGTCAACGGGCAGACGGACACGAAACACCAGCGACCGGTACGCCGGGGTCACCTCAAAAGCGATTCAAAAGGAACCTCTTCACGTCCGATCGCCGGGCATTTTTCACCTGTTGCGGGCAAAAACCCGTGCGTGCCGCCCCGGCCATTCGCTAGGCAAGCATCACCGCATTGATCTGTTCGAAATCGCAACCACGACGAACCAGCGCGGCCAGGCGCAAGTGATACACGATGCCGGCGTCGCTAATGTCGGTGAGGCGGTCCGGCTTGAACCAGCCGCATGGCGCAACCAGCGTGACGCAGTCCTTCGCATGCAGCGAGCCCAAGCGAAAGCCGGCGCACCAGGTCGCATCACGCCCGCTTTCACGCAAGCCGACCGCGTGCGGCTTTCCCTTGAGCAGTTCAACCCCCGCGTCCAGGGCACCCGGCTGCACCAGTTCGGGGCTGACAGCAGGTTCGGCGAGCCAGCACGTGCGCGCCAGCACCACGGGGCCGTCGTCGCCGTCCAGACGCAAGCGCATGGCCAGCAACTGGTCGATACGCAGTCTCGCGCCGGCACGCGCGCGGCGCAGGCGGAAGCCGTCCGCGCTCTCATCGGTGATCACCCAATCCTCGAATAGCCGCGCAGCTTCCCGACCGCGAACTTCTTCGCGCGCCAGCGAGGCATGCTGGAACACGAACAGCTCGTCATAGCGACGCCGGCTGCCGACAGCGTCTTGGTTCAAGGCAAACGGCTTGCCGGCCACCATGTAATGCATGGCCTCGTAGTCGTTGTCCGCGAAGCTCAAACCAACCGCCTGAGCCGCCGCCGTGCCGACCGAACCTCGCGGCATCGTACGCACTAGCGCCCGCAGGTCGCCTGCGTCGCACCAAACCTGCTGCAGGCGGCTCAAAACATCAGTGGCGACCAGCTGGCGAAACACTTCAGGCAGGCGGGCCTCTTCAAGCGCGGCGCCGGATTCGAGTGTACGCAGGCGACGGCGCAGGCTGCGAGCGAGTTGCGTGACGTCGATCAGGTGCTGCCATCGGCCGAGTCGCAGGGTGCGCTGATAGCCACGCTTTTCGATGGACCCGGATGGCGCGGCCGCAGCCGGCACTGCGTCTGGCGCCTCGACCGATGCGGTCGAGGATGCGATCTTGCCTTCCCACAGGTGCGCCAGCTCGAACATCGCCTCGCGTTCGAGCCCGCAAGCCGCCGGGCCCGCCAGGCCGATCAACAGGGCCCTGCAATAGGTCGAAGCGACGCTGGTCACGCGGCGCGGATGCAGGCTGTCGCGCGCCTGAACATCCAGCAACCCGTACTCGGTTGCCAGTTCCCGCAGTTGCTGCAAGTCCTCGATCAGGTCGATAGAGACTGCCTGGCCGGCGCGGAAGTGCCCTTTGAGCGCATCGCAGAAATAGCTGCCGGCGCGC
>JAYTDE010000837.1:0-1828 GCA_043736195.1 Burkholderiales bacterium
GCAAGCGCGATGGCGCGCGCGATCAGGTGTTGCATGTTGAACCTCCGAGGGGAATTGAATCGGATGCGAAATCAATTGCAAAACGACGACAGCCCAAGCAAGTGTCTGACCCGTTCATCAACCAGTGCGACTGCGCCGACACTCTCCGCCCCGGCGCGCAGTGCCGGCAACTCTTGCGACGCGACAATCCAGTGCGGAATGGCTGCCCCCGCTGACCGGCGCACGCCGGCCAGCCATTGAAAAGTGCGCCGCCAGACGCAGGCCAGCGGCGCTCACCTCAGGCCTTGAGGTTCCACGCGGCGGCTTCCCATACTGGCTTGCCGCGCACATCGCTCTTCATGTCGTCGAACACGGCGCGCTCGGGCACTTTCCCGATCGCTTCGTAAGCGGCGCGCGAAACGTCGGCGCCCAGCATGAACAGCTTCTTGGCCGCCTCCGGGTCGAGCGCGGCCTGGAAGATCGCCTTGGTGGTGGACAGGCCCACCAGGGTACGCGCGTCACCTTCGGTCACCCACGACCAGCCGCGGCGCTTCCATAGCACGTTGTCGATCCAGTCGCCCTGCGACTGCGCCGATCCGGCCCAATTGACAGACCCGGCCTTGATGATCTCGGAGGTGCCGCCCTTGGCCAGCGCGGCCACGGCGCGATGGTTGGCCACCAACAGCGCAGTGACCACTTTCGGATTGGCCGCCAGGAAATCGCGCCGGGCGACGATCCAGATGCGATGCGGGTAGTAGGCCTCGGGCGCGAACGGCGTCTTGGCGAAGCTGGCGACAGTCTTGCCGGCGCCGCTGCCTTCCGGGCCGCGATAGGCGGGGCCGGTCTTGCCGTCGTTGCGCAGCACGGTGATGAGCGCGCCTTCGCGCTCGGCCATGGCAGAGGTCGGCGCCAGGCTCAAGCATGCGTCGATGCCCGGTTGTGCGCGGCCAAGTTCGGTGAGCGCATTGATGTTGCGCACATTGATGCCCCACTCCTTGGGATCGTCGATACCGGCATGCGCCTTGAGCATGCGCACCAGCACCAGGTGCAGGTCGGAGCCGACGATGGTCAGGACCGACTTGCCCTTGAGGTCGTTCAGGTTCTTGATCGGCGAGTTCGGCGGCACCTGCAGCGGAAACAGGTTGCCGCCACCGACAATCGCCAAGGGCACCACCGGGTCGGGCCCGGTGAGCGAACGGATGGTCGGCGTCGACCCGAGGGTGCCGAACTGCAATTGCCCGGCGGCGATGCCCTGCAGCATGCGCAAGAGCACCGGGAACGACAGGAACTCCGGCTCCACGCCGGCCACCCCCAACTCCTTCGCAGCCTGCTCCAGCAGGTTGTCCTGGCGCATTTTCATGATCAGCGCACCCGACTCCTGCGCCAGGCCGACGCCCATCGACAACTTCACCGCCTGCGCGAACGCGGGACTGATGCCGAACATGGGCAGGCCGGCCAGTGCGCCGGCACTGCCCAGGAATGTGCGTCGATCGTATCGTTTCATGGCTGTCTCCTTGGGAATTTTTTTGGGTTGCCCCTTGAAGGGGAATCAATGCGACTCTTCGGTGATCGCCTGTGCCGCCTCGTCGCGAATAAGGCTCCAGACGTGCGCGGTAAGAAGCGCCATTTCGGGGGAATTGCGTAAGCCCGCGCGCGGTCGCGGCAGGTCGACCTTGACCACTTCCTTGATGCGCCCGGGGCGGCGGCCCAGCACCAGGATGCGATCGGCCAGCAACACCGCCTCGTCGATGCCGTGGGTGACGAACATCACCGTCGGCCGTTCGGCTGCGTCGCGTTCATCGCCCCACAGGCGCAACAGTTCGTCCTGCAGGATCATGCGGGTCTGCAG
>JAYTDE010000838.1:0-3899 GCA_043736195.1 Burkholderiales bacterium
AGATGCCGTCCGAGAGCGCACACAGATGGCCCGGCGTGGGCATGGGGCAGGCGCAGATGGTCTCGGCCAGTCCCCAGCAACCATGTGCGAGCAAGCGCAAACGGGCGCGCAGGCGGCACATTCAGTACACTGTTTTGCTGCGGCCGCCTCCATCAGCACCCACGACCTCGTGCGCACAAGGCTTTCCGTCAAACGCTCCCAAAGGAACCCCGGCATGTCCGACTGGCAACCCTCGCAACGCTACCCCGACCCTTCCATCGTTGTCCTCGACCCATCGTTCGAGCGCTATCGTTTGGCGCTCGCCAAGGTCGAACGCATCGCCCACGGCATGCGCTGGGCCGAAGGCCCGGTATGGCTGGGCGACTCGCGCACGCTGGTGTGGAGCGACGTGCCGGGCAACTGCATGTACCGCTGGGACGAGGAAAGCGGTGCCGTCGGCGTATTCCGCAAGCCGTCCAACAATGCCAATGGCAATACGCGCGACCGTCAGGGGCGCATCGTCACCTGCGAACACCTGTCGCGACGGGTGACGCGCACCGAGCATGACGGGCGCATCACCGTGCTGGCCGACAACTATCAGGGCAAGCGCTTCAATTCACCCAACGACGTGGTGGTGAAGTCCGACGGTTCGATATGGTTCACCGATCCGGTGTTCGGCATCGGCGGCTACTACGAAGGCGAGAAAGACACGCCGCAACTGCCCTTCAACGTCTATCGCATCGATGCCAAAGGTCCGGTCACGGTCGCGGCCAAGGGCATCAACCAGCCCAACGGCCTGGCGTTCTCGCCGGACGAATCGCTACTCTATGTGGTGGAGTCGCGCGCGGTGCCGCGCAAGATCCTGGCCTATGACGTGATCGGCGGGGGCAAGCTCGCCAACCGCCGCGTGGCGATCGACGCCGGCCCCGGCACCCCCGACGGCTTTCGCTGCGATATCGACGGCAACCTGTGGTGCGGCTGGGGCATGGGGCAGGCAGGGCTGGATGGGGTGCATGTGTTCAACCCGGCGGGCAAGCTGATCGGCCGCATCGACCTGCCGGAACGCTGCGCCAACCTGTGCTTTGGCGGCGTGCATCGCAACCGCCTGTTCATGGCGGCGAGTACCTCGGTGTACTCGCTGTATGTCAATACGCAGGGTGTGGGCTACGCTTGACCGGCAGGCCGGACATATCCGCAGGAGCCACTCCAATGAGTACTGCCGCAATCGATTCGCCGCACGTCTCCAACGATTTCATCGCGCTCAAGCCCGACTGGCTGACCCTGCACCGCGAAGAGCCGCTGGAGCCGGGCCTGCCCATCGTCGACCCGCACCATCACCTGTGGGACCACGCCGGCAATCCCTACCTGTTTCCGGACCTGCTGCGGGATCTCGACTGCGGCCACAACATTGTCGCCACCGTGTTTGTCGAATGCCGCGCCATGTACCGCGCCGACGGCCCGGAGGAAATGAAGTCGCTGGGCGAAACCGAGTTCGTCAATGGCATCGCGGCGATGAGTGCGAGCGGCGCCTATGGTGCGACACGCGCATGCGCCGGCATCGTCGGCAACGTGGACTTGCGACATGGGGCACGTGCCTGCGCCCTGCTGGAAGCCCACATGGCGGTGGCGGGCGGCCGCTTTCGCGGCATCCGCAGGGGCTCCGCCTGGCATGTTTCCGGCATCAAGGCGACCAGCGCAAATCCGCCGCCGGGCTTGCTGCTCGACGCAAAATTCCGCGAAGGTTTCGCCTGCCTGGCGCCGCTGGGCCTCTGCTTTGACGCCTGGCTGGTGCATACGCAGATCGACGAGGTCATCGACCTCGCGCGGGCATTCCCCGATACGAGCATCATTCTCGATCACGTCGGCGGGCCGCTGGGCATCGGCCCTTATGTGGGCAAGCGCGACGCCGTGTTCGCCGAGTGGAGCACCGCGATTCGCGAACTGGCCGCATGCCGCAACGTGCAGGTGAAACTGGGCGGCCTGGGCATGCACACGATCGGTTTCGACTTTCATGCCCGCGAGCGGCCACCGACCTCGGAGCAATTGGCGCTGGCGTGGAAGCCCTACATCGAAACCTGTATCGCCGCGTTTGGCGCCGAGCGCTCGATGTTCGAAAGCAACTTCCCGGTCGACAAGGGCTCTTGCAGCTATCAGGTCTTGTGGAACGCCTTCAAGCGGATCACAGCGGGCTGCTCGGCGAGCGAGAAGTCGGCGCTGTTTGGCGGCACGGCCAACAAGGTGTATCGGCTCGGCCTGGCGGTTTGAGGTGTGCAGCGCGGCCGCGCCGCAGGAGCCCGCAGGCGGCTAAAACATCTTGCGCGGCAGCCACAGCGCGATATCCGGAAAAACAGTCAGCGCCAATACGCCGCCCAGCATCAAGATCACATAGGGAAATGAGCCCCAGGCGACCTCGCCCAAACTCGTCTTGGCCATACCCTGGATGACGAACAGGTTCATGCCCACCGGCGGGGTCACCAGGCCGATCTCCAGCAGGATCACCAGCACCACACCGAACCAGATAGGATCGAAGCCGGCCGCCTTGATCACCGGGAACACCACCGGCAGGGTGAGCAACATCAGCGACAAGGCATCGACCAAGCACCCGAGCACCAGATACATCAGCACCACCACCGCCAGCACCACATAGGGCTCCAGTTGCGCGGCCTGGATCGCGCCAACCAGCGCGCGCGGGATGCCCGCCGACACCAGGGCGAATGACATGATCTGCGCGCCGATCACGATCAAGAGGATCATCGCGTTGGTGCGCAAGGCATCGAGCAGGCTGCGGCGCAGCACTTCCACCGTCAAGCCGCCGTACATGCCGACCACCGCCACCGCGCCAGCGGCGCCGACACCGGCTGCCTCGGTGGGTGTCATGATGCCGGCATAGATGCCGCCCATCACCAGGCCGATCAGAAGCACCACCGGCACTAAGTCACGCAGGCCGGCCAGCCGCACGCTCCAGGCCACCGCCTCGTCCAGCGAAGGAAAATCGCGCGGCACGAGCGTGGCCTGCACGGCGAGAAACAGCATGAAGATCGCCGCCATCATCAGGCCCGGAATGATGCCCGCGACGAACAGCTTGCCGACCGATTCGCCGACCGTCGAACCGTAGATGATGAATGGAATCGACGGCGGGATCAGGATACCCAGGGTGCCACCGGCCGCCAACGTGCCGGTCATCGGGCGCACGCCGTAGCCGCGTTTCTGCATTTCCGGAATCGCGATCGCCCCGACCGCCGCCGCGGTGGCGACACTGGAACCGCACAGCGCCGAGAACACGCTGCAGGAAAGAATATTGGTCTGCGCCAGGCCACCCGGAACCCGGTTCAACCAGAGCGCCAGGCTGCGATAAAAGCGCGTGCTGATGCCGCCGTGCAGGATCACCGTGCCCATGAAAAGGAACAGCGGCACGGCGGTGAGCACAAAGTTATCGACCGTGTTCCAGACCACCGATTCGAGGCCACCGAGAAGCGCCGGCTTGACCAGCCAGATGCCAAGAACACCGGCCAGGCCGAGGCTTACCGCGATCCACACCCCGCCGAACAGCAGCGCCAGCATGATGCCCAGGTAAATCGCTGCGAGAGACTCCCAGCTCATTGTGCCCCCCGCCATGCCAGTTGCAGCGCTGCGAGCAACTGCGCCAACATCTGCACGAACAACACGGCGAAACCGAGGGGAATGAAGGCCTGAAACGGCCACAACACGAAGTTGGTGGCCGACACCGAGAAAGAGCCGGTGCGAAAACTGTCGAGCGCCAGATCGGTGGTGCGCCACACCAGCAGCGCCACGAAGGGCAGGCCGATCACGCACCACAGCACCGCCAGCCAGCGGCGCACGCCTGCGGAAAGACTGTCAGTCAGCAGGGTCACCTGAATATGGTCGCCGTGCAAGAGCGCGTAGCCCAACGCCGAGAATGT
>JAYTDE010000839.1:0-1504 GCA_043736195.1 Burkholderiales bacterium
TTCAAAATCCTGCGGCCCCAGCGCGTGCAGCTCGACACCAATCGCGGCGTCACCGGCATGCAACACATAAGCCTTGCCCGCGCGCGACAACCAGACCGCATGCGCGATCTCGCCGAGATTGAACATGTGCCCGCTCATTGCACTACCCTCCTGTCACTCAAGTGACATCCTCCCCGAGGGAGGCGCATTGACCAATTCGGCGCTCCCTACGGGCGGCCGGGCGGGCGCGCTCATGCGAGCGCCAACGCCGGGCTGATTCCAACAGCACATGCCGCACGGTATTCGGCCGCGAGGCGCGTGACAAGCGTTGCCACCGCCGGAATGTCGTGAATCGTGGTGATGCCGTGGCCGGCGCTCCAGATGTCCTTCCAGGTCTTGGCTTCGCTGTCGATCAGTGAACTCATGTCCGGCGCCTTTGGCGGCAAGGTTGCCGGGTCGATGCCGAAGCGCGTGATCGAAGGCAGGAGGAAGTTGGCATGCACCCCGGAAAAGCGATCGGTGTAGAGCAGTTCATTCATGCCGGAATCGACGATCATCTGTTTGTAGGCCGCAGGGGCGCCGGATTCGAGGGTGGCGAGAAAGCGCGTGCCCATGTAAGCCAGGTCGGCACCCAGGGCCTCGGCCGCGCGCACCTGATGGCCGTCGCTGATGCCGCCGCCCAGCACCAGGCAACCGTCCCAGAACTCGCGTATCTCGCGCACCAGGGTGAAGCCACTTTGCGCCGACGCATGCCCGCCGGCGCCGGCACCGACGCAGATCAGGCCGTCGACCCCGGCGCCGATGGATTTGCGCGCATGCTCGGCGTTGATCACGTCGCAGAACACGATGCCGCCATAGGCATGCACTGCATCGACCACCTGGCGCGGATTGCCCAGGCAGGTGATGACAAACGGCACCTGGTGGCTCACCACGACCTCAAGATCCGGCTCGAAACGCGGGTTGGTGCGGTGCACGATCAGGTTGACGCCATGCGGTGCGATCGCAGCAACCGGGTGCGCCGCGCGATGCGCGGCGAGCTCGTCCTCGATCTGCGTAAGCCAGGTGTCGAATTGCGCCTGCGGCCGTGCATTGACGTGCGGGAAAGTTCCCACCACGCCGGCCTTGCACAGCGCCGCGACCAGTGGTGGATACGACACCAGGAACATCGGTGCGCCAATCGCCGGTAGTGCGAGCCGGCCGCGGAACAAATCGGGTATCGGCATGTTCTTTAGTTCCTCCAGGCGCCCATGGCCGCGTGCAGGGCCGGCACCGCATCGGCGGCATCGCGCACCGGGCGTGTGATGAGCGCCGCTACTGCCAGCAGGCCTGCCACCTGGTCGGCCGGCAATTCCGGGGCTTCTGCGATCGCGGGATTGGCGTCGAGAAAACCGGTGTGCACTTCGCCGGCGACAAACATCGGGTGCGCCAGCAGCCGGCGCAGGAAAGCGATGTTGGTATCGCAGCCGAGCAGCACGAAATCGGCCAGTGCGGCATCGGCGCGCGCCATCGCCGCGGCGCGGTCGAC
>JAYTDE010000840.1:0-5398 GCA_043736195.1 Burkholderiales bacterium
CGGTGCGATCGCCCTCTATGACCCGCGCAACAGGGAGCGACTGCGGCGCATCCCCGAGGTGGTGCATGCTGAAGGCGGCCTGGTGTTCGCCCAGCTCAACCATGCCGGACGCAATATGAAGCCCGGCTACACCGGACGCGTGCTGTGGTCGGCGTCACCCCTGGCCTCGCCCCTGCACGGCGAGGTCGCCCACGAGATGGACGCAGGCGACATCGCGGAAGTCACGCGCGGCTATGCGGAGAGCGCAGCCAACGCCATCGCCGCCGGTTTCGACGGCGTCGAGATTCACGGCGCCCATGGCTACCTGCTGCAGCAGTTCCTCTCGCCCTGGTGCAACCAGCGCACCGACGATTACGGCGGTTCGTTCGAGAATCGCCTGCGCTTTACCCTCGAAGTGGTGCAGGCGGTGCGCGCCGCGGTGCCGCGCAGCAAGGTGGTCGGCATCCGCCTGTCCGCCGAGGAATGGATCGAGGAAGGCATCCATCTGGAAGAGATGGCCGAGGTAGCCCGCCGGCTCGCCGCCGGCGGCGGCGTCGACTATATCCATGTCAGCACTTCCACCTACCACCCCGATAGCTGGTCCAACCAGATTCCCGACATGCACATGCCGATGGGCGCGTTCGTCGAGCATGCCGCCGCGCTGAAACAGGCGGTGCGCGGCACGCCGGTGGCGATCTTCGCGGTGGGCCGCATCCATGACCCACACCTCGCCGAATCGGTGATCGCCGAAGGCAAGGCCGACATGGTGGCGATGGCGCGTCAGCTGATCGCCGACCCGCAGTGGCCCAACAAGGTGGCGCAAAACCGCCTGGGCGAGATTCGCGCGTGCATCGCCTGCAACCAGGGCTGCGTCGGCCGCCTGTCGCAATCGATGTCGATCCGCTGCGTGGTCAATCCGACTGCCGGCCGCGAAAAGGAATGGGGCTCGTGGACGGTCGAACCGGCTGCCCGGCCCGGCCATGTGGTGGTGGTTGGCGCCGGCCCGGCCGGGCTCGAGGCCGCGCGCGTGGCTGCACAGCGCGGTCACCGCGTGACCCTGTTCGAACAAGCCGCGCAGATGGGCGGCCAGATCAACGATGCGATTCTGGCGCCCGGACGACAGGATTTCGGCAAGCTGGTGGACTTCCTCGCGCGCGAGGTCCTGCGCCTGGGCGTGACGATCAAGCTTTCAACTGCGGCCACCAGCGACATGATCGCCGCGCTTACGCCCGACGCCGTGGTGGTTGCCACCGGCGGGCTGCAGCCGCTGTCGCAGCCCGCGCCACTGCCCACCCTCGACGTGGTCAGCGCGCAGCGCCAGCTGGCCGCTGGCACATTGCAGGCGCCGCGCCATGCGGTGATCGTCGACGAGAACGGCCAATACCACGCCTACGGCCTGGCCGAAGCACTGGCCGCCAAAGGCAGCCAGGTGGACCTGGTTTGCGCCAAGCCAGGCATCGCCTGGCAGATGCCGCAGATCAGCGTGATACCCCTGCAAAAGCGCCTGCGCCGCGCCGGCGTGAACATTCATGTCGGCTCGACCATCGCCGCCATCGAAGGCGCGGGCGTGCGACTGCGCGCCGCCCTGCGTGACACCGAAGTGCCAATCGACAGCATCGACCTCCTGGTTCACGCCCGCCTGCCGCTGCCTGACAAGGCCCTCGCCATCGCCTTGCGTGCGCGCCTGCCCAACGTCCATGTGATCGGCGACTGCTCGGCGCCGCGCGGCGCCCAGGAAGCCATGGCTGAAGGTCATCGCGTCGGCCGGCTGGTCTGAGGAATCCACACCATGTTCAACGACGGAAAGATCAAGACAATGAAACCGCGGACAACCGATACGATTTTTACGGTATTCATCGGTGCATGGCTGGCTGCGCTGTCGCCTGCCCAGGCGCAGACCTACCCTGCAAAGCCGATCCGCCTGGTGGTCGGTTTCGCCGCCGGCGGCGGCACCGATTACGTTGCCCGTGCGATCGCGCCGAAGCTGGGCGAAGCACTGGGCCAGCCTTTTATCATCGACAACAAGCCGGGTGCCGCCGGCACGCTGGGCAACGAACTGGTGGCCAAGTCGGCGCCGGACGGCTATACCCTGCTTGCGGCGGCGGCAGGTCCGATGACGGTTGCGCCCAATTTCTTTTCCAAGCTGCCTTACGACACCTTCAAGGACTTCGAACCGATAGCGCTGGTGGCCACCAGCCCGTTCGTACTGGTGGTCAATCCGGCGCTTCCGTTCAAGACCCTGGCGGAATTCAATGCGGCTGCGAAAGCCAAGCCAGGGAGCATCAATTTCGGCTCTTCCGGCACCGGCGGTTCGCCCCATCTTGCCGGCGAACTCTACAAACGCATGGCAGGCATCGATATCGTGCATGTGCCCTACAAGGGCCTGGCGCCGGCGCTGATCGACCTGCTGGGCGGCCAGATCCAGGCGGTTTTCGCCGACATCGGCTTAGCTCTGAAGCAAATCGAGGCCGGCAAACTGCGCCCGCTTGCCGTCACCGGCCCGCAGCGCTTCGCCGCCCTGCCGGCGGTGCCGACGATCATGGAGTCCGGGGTTCCCGGCTACCGTGCGGAAACCTGGTATGGCCTGGTGGCGCCGGCGGGTGTGCCGGCGCCGATTATCAGCCGCTTGCATGCCGAAACCCGCAAGGCCCTGGCGGCGCCGGAGCTACAGGCCCAGCTCGCCTCACAGGGGCTGGTTCCGGCCAGCATGTCAAGCGCGGAATTCGCCGCCATGATCCGCGATGACTTCAACAAATGGGGTCGGCTCATCAAAGAAGCCAACATCCAGCAGACCCCATGAACGTTGGCGCGCGGCCGTCCGCAGGGTGCGCTCAACCCGCCTCAGGGCGCGTGTCGCGCAGTGACAGGAGCGCGGCCCGGTGACACCCGCTGGCGGCACGCTGTCGGAGCAACTAGCAGGCTTCGCCGTGAACCTGCGCTTTAAGTCCCTGCCGGAAGCGGTGATCGAACGCGTGCGCCTGCACGCGATGGACCTGATCGGCGTGTGCCTCTTGGGCGCACCGATGCCGTTTGCCGCCATCCTGCGGACGCTCGTAAGCGCTGACGGCGGGCAGGCTGAAAGCTCCCTCTTGGGCAGCGGCGGCATCAAGTTGCCGGCGGGCGCGGCAACGCTGTACAACGGCGGACTTGCGCACGGCAACGAATTCGATGACACCTATGCACCGGGACGCTGGCATGGCAGCGCCCCCACGGTGCCACCGGCACTGGCGATCGCCGAGGCCTTGCACCGTGACGGACCAAGCTTCATTACGGCGCTGGCCGCCGGTCTGGAAACCGGCTGCCGCCTGACGCGCGCCGCGCCGAACCTGGTGAGCTTGGGCTTTCACTCCACCGGTACCGCCGGCGTGTTCGCCGCCGCCATCGCGGTCGGCAAGCTCCTGCATCTGGACGCCGCACAGCTCGCCAATGCGCTCGGCATCAGTGGCAGCTTCGCCTCCGGTACCAGCGAATTTCTGGGTGATCCGGAACCCTGGTCCAAGCGCATCCAGATCGGCCATGCCGGCCGCAGCGCGATCCTCGCGGCACGCGCGGCGGCGAGCGGCTTCAAGGGGCCGCGCACCATCTTCGAAGGCCGCCACGGCTATTTCCGCGCCTACGCCAGGGACGGCAATTACGACACCGACGGCTTAACCGATGCGCTGGGAGAGGACTGGCAACTCCTCAAGCTATACCCCAAACGCTACCCCTGCGATCACATCGCGCAGGGTTACATCGATTGCGCGCTTGCCCTGGCGCGCAGCGGTATCCGGCTCGCCGATATTGAACGCATCACCTGCGTGGTCCATCCACTGGCCGCAGCCATCATGTTCACCCCGTATGACATGCGCTATCGGCCCGACAATGCCTGGTCGGCCCGCTGGAGCATGCCATTCAACATCGCTGTTGCCTTTGCCGACCGTGCACTGTCGGTGGACTCCTATGTCGACCTGCGCACACACGACCCGATTCTGCGCTCGCTGATGGACCGCGTGACCCCACAGGAAGACCCCGCCATGGTGTTTCCGGGTGACTATCCCGCAGGCGTGCGCGTCCAGCTGAAAGGCGGGCAAGTGCTCGAACGATTCGCACCCAAGGTCGCCGGCTGTGCGGAGAATCCGGTGAGCGCCGCCGAGTACGAGGCAAAATTCATCGACAACGCACGTCGCGCCATCGGCACGCAACGCGCTGCAGACGCCGTCAAGCTGATGCGCGACATGCATTCGCTGCCTGACATCGCCCTGCTGGCCACCACCTGCGGGTAGTCTTTCCGTCCGGCGCTGAACCAGGCACGTCCTTCCCTGCGCAATTCTTCGAGCAATCAGTCATGACACAACACTGGGACAGCGCAACCGAACTGGTCGTAGTAGGCGCCGGCGGCTGCGGACTGATGGCGGCATTCGCCGCCGCGCGGCGCGGTGTCGAACTGATCCTGCTGGAGAAAGACACGCGACTGAGCTGCAACACGGCACTGGCCAGCGGATCGATCGCCGCATTCGGCACCCGCTATCAAGAGGCCGCCGGTATCAGCGGCACGGCCGAACAGTTCGCCCTCGACATCATGCGCAAGAACCACGGCCAGGCCGACCGCGAGATCGTGCTGGCCTTGTGCCGCCGCTCGCTCGATGTGATCAACCTGCTGGTCGACGAAGTGGGCTTGCCGCTGACCCTCAATACGGATGCCGGTCGCTTCGGCCAATCCTTCTTGCGCATGCACAACCCGCCGGGGCGCTCCGGCGCGCCGCTGGTGCAGGCCTTGCACGCGGCGCTGGCAGGCTTTCCGAATGTCACCTTCGCCGACCGTTGCCCCGGTGCCGGCCTGATCACAGACACCACCGGCGCGGTGACGGGCGTTTTCACCGGCGAGAACGGATACGATCGCATCGGGGCGCGCAAGGTGATCCTGGCCTGCGACGGTTTCGGCGCCAATCGCGAGATGCTCAGGCGCTTCATCCCCGAGATGGCCGAAGTCGAATGCATCGGCGCCCAGGGCAATACCGGCGACGGCATCCGCTGGGGCATCGAACTCGGCGCGGCCGTCGCCCACATGTCGGGCTACCAGGGCCACGGCTACGTCTGCCCCGGCTACGGTACGCGCCTGATGCCGGAGATCCCGCAACTCGGGGCGATCATGGTCAACCTGAACGGCGATCGCTTCGACCGCGAGGACCAGGGCTACTCCGAACTGGCGCGAGTGCTGCTGGCGCAACCGCGCGGCGTGGCGCTGGAAATCTTCGATCAGCGCATCTACGACATCGTCGCGAAAAGCGAGCACTTCCGCGACACCGTGGCGGCCGGCGCGTTGCGCACGGCGGCCTCGATCGAGGAACTGGCAGCGGCGTTTCACATCGACGCCTCGCGCGTGCGTGCCAGCTTTGACGATTACAACGCCGGGGTTGCCAGCGGGCGCGACCGCTTCGGC
>JAYTDE010000841.1:0-5689 GCA_043736195.1 Burkholderiales bacterium
AATGCCGATCGCCTCAACGTTTGCCAGGTCGACGCCGGCCAGGCGCGATTGCTCAACATTGTGTGCGGCGCGCCCAATGTCGCCGTCGGCATGAAAGTACCTTGCGCCCTCATCGGCGCGACCCTGCCGCCCGCTGCCGGCGGCGATGGCGCTTCGTTCGAAATCAAGCGCGCAAGCATGCGCGGCGTCGAGAGCCACGGGATGCTCTGCTCGGCGCGTGAACTCGGACTGTCCGACGACCATGCCGGCTTGTTGCCGCTAGCACCTGAGGTTCCGGTAGGCGCCGATGTGCGTGCAGTGCTCGACCTCGACGACCGCATATTGACCGTCAAACTCACGCCCAACCGTGCCGACGCGCTTTCGCTGATCGGCATTGCACGCGAAGTAGCGGCATTGTCTGGCGCGCCGCTTTCCGCATTGCCGTTCGCGCCGGTCGCAACCACCATCGACGAGCGCTTGGCGGTAAGCGTGCATGCACCCGACCTGTGCGGTCGCTTTTCTGGTCGCCTGATCAAGGGCGTCAATGCGCGTGCGGCGACACCGCATTGGATGAAGACACGGCTGGAACGCGCGGGCCAGCGCCCCATCTCGGCCTTAGTCGACATCTCCAACTACATCATGCTTGAACTGGGCAGGCCCTCGCACATTTTCGACGCCGACAAGATCGCCGGCGGCCACCTGCATGTACGCTGGGGCGTCAAGGGCGAACAGGTCAAGCTGCTCAACGGACAGACCGTGACTGTCGACGAAAACGTTGGCGTCATCGCCGATGCGAACGGCGTGGAAGCGCTGGCAGGCATCATGGGCGGAGACGCCACCGCGGTCACGCTGGACAGCGTCAACATCTTCGTCGAGGCCGCATTCTGGTGGCCGCGCGCGATTCAGGGGCGCGCCAGGCGCTTCAACTTTGTCACCGAGGCCGGTCATCGCTTCGAGCGCGGCGTCGATTTCTCGACCACCGCCGATCACCTGGAACGAATCGCCGCGCTGGTGCTTGCGATCTGTGGCGGCCAGGCGGGCCCGATCGACGACCAGGTGCTTGCGCTGCCGACGCGCAAGCCGGTACGCATGCGCGTCGAGCGCTGTCGCAAGATCATCGGCATAGCACTGGACAAGGCGGAGATGCGCCACGCGCTGGAGCGCCTGCAGTTGCCGGTGACGGACCTGGGCGACGCCCTCGAAGTCACACCGCCGGCGTTTCGTTTCGATCTCGAAATCGAGGAAGACCTGATCGAGGAAGTCGCGCGCATGCATGGCTTCGACAACATACCCGCTCTGCCGCCAAAGGCACGCGCCGCCATGTTCGGCGCCACCGAACACCGGCGTGATCTGTTTACGTTGCGTGATGTGCTGGCCGCACGCGACTATCAGGAGGTCGTCAACTACAGCTTTGTGGACGCGCAATGGGAGGCCGATCTGGCCGGCGACCATGCGCCAATCGGCCTGCTCAATCCGATCGCCAGCCAGATGGGGGTGATGCGCACCACCCTGTTCGGCGGCCTGATCGCCAACCTTTCCTACAACCTGAACCGCCAGCAGTCACGTGTACGGGTGTTCGAAGTCGGCCGGGTGTTTCTGCCTGACGCGTCCGTGCCTGACGGACCGCTGACAGTAGCCGGCATCGCGCAGCCGATCATGCTGGGCGCGCTCGCGTTCGGACCGGCGCACGAGGAACAGTGGGACACCAAGACACGCGCCACCGATTTCTTCGATATCAAGGGCGACCTTGAGGCATTGGTCGGCCGCGATCTGGCCATTGACTTCGAAGCCGCTGCAAACAGCGCCCTGCATCCGGGACGAGGCGCACGCGTGCTGGCAAACGGCAAGCGCATCGGTTGGCTGGGTGAACTGCACCCCAAGTGGGTGGCGAAGTACGGCCTGCCGGCGGCGCCAGTCATGTTCGAGATCGACACCGCGCCCTTGCTGGAAACCCGTGTGCCCCTCTTTGTCGAGGCATCCAAGTATCCGCCGCTGATGCGCGATCTTGCTCTCGTCGTTGATGCCGCGGTCACCGCCGGGGCCGTGCTTGCGACCCTCAAAGCGGCCGCCGATGCACAGGTTTCGAGCATCGATCTGTTCGACCAATATCGCCCGTCCAAGCCCGGTGGCGACCTCGCTGAAACGGAAAAAAGCCTTGCGTTTCGGGTAGTTATGCAAGATACTCAAAGGACGTTGACCGATGCGGAAGCGGAATCCATGACACAAAAACTGGTAGCCGCCGCGACACAAAAGCATCGCGCGAGATTGCGGGCATAAACCGAGGAGCGGCCCGGCCGGGGCGGGGAGTCAAGCATCGGTCCGAAGCCTAAAATAGATCCCGAAATCGCATCGAGGGAGCATGGAAGAGTCAATCACGAATGTCGGCGCCAACGCCCCGGCCGAGGTCGCCCAGACCCTGACCAAAGCCGAGCTGGCAGATCTATTGTTCGAGAAGGTCGGCCTCAACAAGCGCGAAGCCAAGGACATGGTCGAGACGTTTTTCGAAGAAATCCGCACTGCCCTGGAAAGCGGCAGCAGCGTCAAGCTTTCCGGCTTCGGCAACTTCCAGTTGCGCGACAAGCCGCAGCGTCCCGGGCGCAATCCGAAAACCGGTGAAGAGATCCCGATCACAGCGCGGCGTGTGGTTACTTTCCACGCCAGTCAGAAACTGAAATCCATGGTGGAGGCGCACTACGGTGGCGGTAGCACGGACAACTGATCGCAGCGCTACTGTCCTGCCACCGATTCCGGCCAAACGTTACTTCACCATCGGCGAAGTGAGCGAATTGTGCGGGGTCAAGCCGCACGTATTGCGCTATTGGGAGCAGGAATTCACGCAACTCAAGCCGGTCAAGCGACGCGGCAATCGACGCTATTACCAGCACCATGAAGTTCTGTTGATCCGGCGCATCCGCGAACTGCTGTACGAACAGGGTTTCACCATCAACGGCGCGCGCAATCGGCTTGATGAAGGCATGGGTGTTGGTCTCAAGGCCGATGGCGCAGGTGCCGCTGCCTCGGCGCGTGCCGCACAGGCTGGCGCTGCAGCAAGCCTTGCAAATATCAAGCGCGAGTTACAGGCGGTAGCCGAACTCCTGCGTTGAATCGATGCGCCGCCGTAACGCCTTGGCGCACCTGATCCCGAGCAACGCCTGACCACCGTAGCGTGCTCCATTCCCCGACCGGCGCAAGCCGGTTCTTTTTGTTCCCATCAAAGGACTTCACATGAGCATTTCAATGTACCAGGCGAGCGTGCCGCGCTTCGTCAACATTCTCGGCAACCTTTCCAATATTCTGGACAAGGCGCAGGCGCATGTCGACGCCAAGAAGCTCGACGTCGCCAGCCTGACCGGCTACCGGCTGTTTCCCGACATGCTGCCAATGACTACCCAGGTATCGATCGCATGCGATACCGCCAAAGGCGTGGTGGCGCGCCTGGCCGGACTGGAAATCCCGGTATATGAGGATACGGAAAAGACCCTGGCGGACCTGAAGGCGCGGATTGCCAAGACCATCGCCTTCATCCAGTCCGTCAGCCCCGGGCAGATTGACGGCACTGAAGAAAAGGCCATCGTGACCAAGCGCGGCGACAAGGAAACCCACTACAAGGGAATGCAGTTTCTGCTCGGCCATGCAATCCCGAACTTCTATTTTCACGTGACCACCACCTACAACATCCTGCGTCACAACGGCGTGGAGATCGGCAAGCGCGACTTTCTGGGCAATCCGTAAACAGTCGTTCCTGCGATACGCGAGGCGTGACAAGCCTACCCGGCAGTCGCCGCGTCATGCCCCGCGAATAGCTTGTCGTATGCCGCCAGCAGCGTCTGATGCATGGGACTGCCTTGCATATCGGGTCCCAGTGTTTGCAGGCCGAAGAAACGCTCGCTACGATCCAGCAAGGCCGCCGCCTGGCGCACGGTCTCCTCGCCGTACAGCAGGATCAGTGCGCGTCGATAATTATCGACGTCGTCAAGATCCATCAGGCTCTCGATGCACCTGTACACCAGCCGCCGCGCCGGATTCATCTGATGGTAGTGCCGGATCCAGTCGCAGCCCTCACGGATCGCTTCCTCGTCGCCGATGGCCAACGCCAGCAGGGTCTTGAGTTCGCCGATACGCAACTCCTTCCAGGCTGTGCCCAAGGGTATGGCAAGGCCGAGTATTTCCCACAGCGGCCGTTCGTCATTCAGGTTCAGCGTTTGCAGGTCGGCCAGCAGTTCGCGCGCTTCCGCGTCGCTCAAGTCCGCTAACCTCACCAGCGCCGGGCGAATCTGGTTGCCCACGCTATTGTTCTCCCACTCAAGATCTTCCACCGGGTAGATCTCCGACATGCCCGGCACCAGGATGCGACAGCTGTAGGCGCCCTGCTCGGTGAAGTCCGCGACATAGATGTCCTTGTCCTCGGCCTTGATGCAAGCACACAGCCAGGCGTAGTCTTCCGCGGTGGTGGTGCTGAAGTTCCAGTCGCAGAACGGATAGTCAGGCTTGTCACCCAGAAATTTCCAGCTGATCACACCGCTGGAATCGACAAAATGGATCTCCAGATTCGACGCCAGGTTGATCTCCTCCATGTCAAAGCCCGGTTCGGGAAATCCTTCCAACGCGTCCAGCGCCCTGCCCTGCAGCAATTCGGTCAAGGCGCGTTCCAGAGCGATCTCAAAACGCGGGTGCGCACCGAAGCTGGCGAAGCACCCCTGGTCCTTGGGATGCAAGAGCGTCACGTTCATCACCGGGTAACGCCCGCCCAGCGAGGCATCGCGCACCAGAATTCCGAAACCGGCCGCCCGCAACCCCTTGATGCCGGCCGCGATGCCCGGGTAGCGCGCGATGACCTCGTCGGGCACTTCGGGCAGGCACAAGCCTTGGCTGATGATGCGGTTCTTGATGTTGCGCTCGAAGATCTCCGACATGGCCTGGCTGCGCGCTTCCATCGGCGTGTTGCCGGCGGCCATGCCGTTGCTCACGTACAGGTTGCCGATGATGTTGACCGGGATCCATGTTTGCGCGCCGTCGGAAAGACGCGTGTAGGGCAGCGTGCAGATGCCGCGCTCCACATTGCCGGAGTTGAGATCCACCAGTACCTCGCCATCGATGTCGCCATCCGGATTGTAGAAAGCGTGCAATTGCGGATTGAGCATCTCGGGCGGCCAGCTGCCGTCAGCGGTCGGCGCGAACCAGCGTTCCTGCGGATAGTGGACGAACGGACGGTTGGCACACGTCTGGCCAAGATAAAAGTGGGTCCAGAAATAATGCGTGTTGAGACGCTCGAAGAATTCCCCGAACGCGCTGGCTCGCGCCGCCAGCTTGGTCGCGCCTTTGCCATTGGCGAACAGCATCGGGCACTCACGGTCGCGCACATGGACAGACCAGATCGACTCCACCGGATTGAGCCAGGAGGATTCATCGAGTTCGAATCCGCGCGTAGCCAGCTTTTTCTTCATCGTGCGAATGGTCGATTCGAGCGATGCGTCCTTGCCGGGAATGAAACTCTCGTTTTTCATGAGTTGGGTGCCTGACAAATGTGCAGCGGGTTCTTGTGAAGCGGTTGCGCCATTGTGACAAATGCCTTGCAGCGCGCCGCCAGTCGTTGGCAGACACGCAAAAATAAGGTTCGTCAGTAAAAATCGTGGGCGAGTTTTGGCTCGGGTAGTTTGCCAAGTACATGATAAAGCGAGAGTTCTGCGATGCGGAAGGTGCGATAGCCGTA
>JAYTDE010000842.1:0-1761 GCA_043736195.1 Burkholderiales bacterium
CCCTGGCTGAAACAGCGCCCGCGCACCCTGAACCAGCGATAGCCGGCGTCCTTCTGGCGCATGCGCACGCGAATGTCGAAGAAGTCCGCGCCGCGCATCAATGATTCGTAGGCCCGGCGTGCCGCGGCGCTGTCGTCGTGATGCACGCGCCTGGCCACCCAGCCCGCCATCTCGTTGAACTCCTGCGACGCGAAGCCCAGCAATTCCATGTAGCGCGGCGACAAGTAGCAGGCGCCGCTGGCCACGTCGAGTTCCCAGGCGCCGTCGGTGGTACCGGTCATCATGCGCTCGAAGCGGCCGCGACTCAAGCGCAGATCGTGCGTCATCACCGCGGCGAGCCGCTCCGCGCGCTCGCGCATGCGCAGCACGAACCCAACCAGCGCCACCGCCAGCAAGGTCATCAGCGTGCCCGCCAGCGCGACCGCAAGCTCGCGCCACAGATCGGCAGCGCCCGCATAGCGCCGCGGTGCCGTCGCATCGATCTGCCACACCCGTCCGCCCACCACCAGCCACTGGCGGGCGCTGAGCCCGCGCGGCTGGTCCGCCGCCTGCTCGCGCGCGATGTTGTGGGTGAACAACGGACCTGCGGATGGCGCTGGCGCATCGCGATCCGAGAGCACGAAATCGAATTCCGGCACGGCCGACGCGAGCATGGCGCGCATCAGGTCATGCAGGCGGAACGGCGCGTAAACGAAGCCGCGCAAGGCCGCGCGGCGCTCACTCAGCGTATCAAGCCTGCGATCCTTCCAGAACAGCGGATGAAACATCAGTATGCCGGGCTGGACTTCGCTACCCACCTCTTCCTGGACCAGCGTGACCGGCGCCGAGACGCGCATGTGCGCGCCGGCGGCGGCCGCCTCCATCGCGCCACGTCGCACCGCTTCGGAATACATGTCGAAGCCGATGGCATGCCGATTGCGCGGATCCTCGGGCTCCAGGTAGACGATCGCATGCACCTCCGGCCGCGGCGTGCGCGGGCGGATGATGAAAGGTTCGTCGCGCGCCGCACCCACCCGCGATTCGATTTCCGGGAGGGACAGCGTGGCCGGCATGCGTTCGGAAAAGCCGATGCCCTGGACGCCGGCGAAATTGCGATCGAGCTTGAGCGCGTTGGCGAACGCATGCCATTCGGCGCGGCCCACATGCTGCGAAGCATCGAACAGGCCGCCGCCGGCGGCCAGGATCGAGGCATACTCGTTCATGCGCGCCTCGATGCGGGCCGCCAGACGCACCGTGTCCTCCTGAAACACCCGCGCCGAGCGTTCGCGATCGGTTTGTATCAGCCACCAGGTAAGCCCAAGCGTAATGGCCAGGCCCGCCATGAGCGTGGCCGGCGCCGGCCACCCGTGCCGCAAGGTGGCGGCCGACCACCACCGGCGCGCACGCGGCATGGCTGGCCTCTCGCCCGCCGCCGTCGCATCCACGGGCGCGGACTCAGCCGGCGATGCAGACACGGTTCTTGCCGCTCTGCTTGGCCTGGTACATGGCGGCGTCGGCGCGTGCGATCACCGCGTCGCGGTCCTCGCCAGCGTTAAGCATCGCCACGCCGGCGCTGAAGGTGATCAGCACGCGCTCGTTCTGATACAGGAAGAAGCGCCGCGTCAGCGTGCGTTGCACCCGTGCCATCACGCTCACCGCCTCTTCGATTCCGGTATCGGGCAGCAGCAGCACGAATTCCTCGCCACCGTAGCGCGCCACCACATCCGACGGGCGCACCGCGTCGCGCAGGATGCCGGCCAGGTGCTTCAACGCATTGTCGCC
>JAYTDE010000843.1:0-2947 GCA_043736195.1 Burkholderiales bacterium
GTGCCAGTGTGACTGCGATCGGCGACACGGCCAACGTGGCGGCCCGTCTGCAAAGCGAGGCAGAACCGGGTCAGGTGGTTTGCAGTGCGCCGGTGGCCGAGGCGATTTCAGCCTTTGTGGAAAGCCGCGCGCTCGGTGCGCGCAAGGTCAAGGGCAAGGCGCTGCCGATCGAGGTGTTTGAACTCATCGCTGAGGGGCCGCAGGCCCGGCACCGCCGGGCGGGGCCTGATGCCGGTGCGGAGTTGGTCGGCCGCGGCAGTCAATGGGCGACCCTGCGGGCTTTGATGGCAAGCCATCGCGAAGGTGTTGGTGGCATTGTGAGCATCGTGGGTGAGGCTGGGCTTGGCAAGTCGCGGCTGCTGGCCGAAGCGCAAACCCTTGCGCTGGCCGACGGTGTGCGCTGGGTGCAGGGCACCTGCGTCTCGTATGGGAAATCCATCAGTTACCTGCCGTTTCGCGCGCTCATGCGCGATGCATTGGGCATCGCTGAAGAGGAGGACGAGGCAAGCGCCCTGCGGAAGGTGGCAAGAGCAATCGAGGATTTGTTTGGCGCGGAGTCGGCGGACATCACGCCGTTTGTTTCCTTGCTGCTGGGGCTTCGTCCCCAGGGCGCCGCCGCGCAGCGCCTGCAGGCGCTCGAAGGTCAGGCGACCGGGCACCAGATATTTTTCACCAGTCTCACCGTGGTGGAGCGATTGGCGCAGGCGCGCCCGCTGGCATTTGTGCTGGACGATTGGCAATGGGCCGATAGCTCTTCGTCGGCCTTGCTGCAGCATTTGCTGCCGTTGGCATTGAAACTGCCGATACTTTTCGTGATCGCGTATCGACCCGCCGGCGAAAGCGAAAGCGTCGCCGGTCTGGCGCATGTGCTTGGCGGCAACGCACAGATGGCGGGCCTGCATAGTGCGATCACGCTGGCGCCGCTTGACGAGCGCGAGGTGCGCAGCCTGGTTGCGCAGCTACTGCCGGCAGGTCCGGTGCCGGCCGCGATTGAAGCCTATTTGTCGCGCCGCTCGGGCGGTAATCCCTTTTATCTGGGAGAACTTGCCCGCACCCTGGTGGCAACCCAGGCAATCGAACCTGACCGTACGCGAGGCGGATGGCGCACCACCGGGCGTCTTGATGCGAACCTGCTGCCCGACCGCATTGAAGGAGTGATTCTGGCGCGCGTCGATCGGCTCGACGGCCGTGCCAAACAACTTCTCAAACTGGCGGCCGTTATCGGGCGCAGCTTCAGTTTGCGGGTGCTTGAGGCGGTCACGCAGGCGTATCCCGACCTGCTGAGCGACGTGGCAACGCTCAAGGCTGCGCAATTGCTGGCTGACGCTCCGTCGTCACAGGATCCGGGCTTCGTTTTCTGTCACCCGCTGATCCAGCAGGCGGTCTATGACAGTCTGCTCGAAGTGCAGCGTCGCCAATGGCATGGTCAGGTGGGGGCTGCTTTCGAGCGATTGTTCGGTGATCGCCTGCAGGAAATCTATCCATTGCTCGCGCATCATTTCGCCTGTGCCCATGACTGGGAACGGGCCCAGGAATACCTGTTTCTCGCCGGTGGCGAGGCTGGACGGATCGCGGCGGATGCGGAGGCGCTGGAACTCTACGAAAACGCGCTGCGGGTGGCGGCGGTGTCGGCACGCTCGATGGAACCGGTACGACGGGCGCAACTGGCCACGCGCATGGCCGAGGCCTTGTTTCGGCTGGGGCGCAATGATGCTGCGCTCAAGCACGCGCTGGCGGCTTTGGCCGGGCTCGGGTTCAACTATCCGGTCACGCGTCGTGCTGCGCGTGTGGCGCTTGTTCGCACTTTGCTTGGGCGTTCGGTGCGGCGCGTGCTGCGCCCGTTCCATCCCGCCGGGCTGGGCGGCGCCCGTCCGGCGGATCCGGCTTATGTGACAGCTTCGCAGTTGTTCGAGGTCATCGGCTCCATCGACTATTTCCTTCACCCCGAGCGATTTGCACTTGATATTCTCACCATGCTCGACGAGGCCGAGCGGCGGCCCTTGTCGCGCGGGCTGGCGATCAGTACCGCATCGCTCGGACTGATTTGCGATTCACTCAGGCTGTACCGGATCGGTGCGATGCTGCACCGGCGGGCGTTGCGCGCCGCGCGCCAATTGGACGATAGGTTGGCGCTTGGCTATTGCCTTCACATGCAGGGCATGCATCAGTACAGCCGCGGAGATTGGGCGGGCGCACTTGCAACCCTGGATGCCGGGGCGCGTGAACTCGATGCCGCGGGGCACTTGCGCTGGTGGGCATCCTGCACGGGCGCGACCTATTTTGTCCTGCGATCCATGGGCGATGCGCGCTGGATGGAACTCGCGGCGCGGCAGCTGGAAGTCGGCACGGCGATCGGCGACGATCATGTGATTGCATGGGGCATCAACGCCCTTGGCGTGGCGCATCTGTATCGTGGCGATCATGTGGCAGCCATTGGCTTGTTCGAGAAGGCCGGCACAGCGTACGAGGCCATTCCGGACTACCGCTTTCTGGCCGGTGCATGTGCCAGACGGGCCCTGTGTCATGCACTGGCGGGGCAGGTCGATGCCGCAATCGGCCTGCTTGACCGTTGCGAATCTCTGATCAGGGACTACCGAATCAGCGGCATGTCGGCATCGGCACCGGTGCTGGTTTCGGCCGACGCCTATTTGTGCGTGGCTGAACGCATCAGCGACGCGTCGCGGCGGCGTGCCATGCTGCGTCAGGCGGCAAGCGCCTGTGCGCGTGCCGTCCGGCATGGGCGCGCGGTGCACGATGAAAGCGCGGCCGAGGCCTTGCGCCTGCAGGGGCTGCATGCCTGGCTCTGCGGAAATCCTGCGCGCGCGACACGGCTATGGAACGCCGCAGTCCGTGCAGCGGAGGTCCGGGGCGCCCTGTACGTGCTGGCGCGCACGCACCATGAATTCGCTGCGCGGACCGGCGACGCCACGCATGCCGGCCGCGCACT
>JAYTDE010000844.1:0-2805 GCA_043736195.1 Burkholderiales bacterium
CAGGCACCGGTTTGCTCGAGGATTTTTTGCTGCTGGATTGGCACGGTCGCTCCAGGCGCCAGGCGCAATCCGGTCTCGCCAGAGGGTTGCAGGCCGCGGCCCTGGAACGCGCCAGTAGTGGCAGGCGCCTGAACCGGATCGCCGCCGCGTGCTGTCGCACGTGCGGCGGCTGATGCGACTGCGGCTTTTTGGTTCTGCTGCGCCGCCTGCGCTACCGTACCTTTAACGCCCGCGTCGGTTGCCGATGTCAAAGGTGCGGGTGGTGTCTCCGTGAACGGCCTTGCGGTTGATGCCGGCGATTCACGCGCTGGCACCGGAGCGGGCGGTGGAGCTGGAGAAGGTGGCGACAAGGCAACGGGCGGAGCGGCGGGGGCAGGCGGCGACAAGCCTACTGGCGGCGCACTGGGGGAATGTGCTGGCACCGCAGCGCGCACGGGTGGTGCGATGCTCGCAGCATCGGGTCTGGATGCGCCAGGCTGGTCGGGCTTGACTTGCACTGTCGCCAACCGACGGTCGGTTTCCGCCAGAAGCTGCCTGAACGCAGGTGTGAAGTCCGCATCGCTGCGCACCGTCAGGAGTTTGGGCGAGCCCCTGGATATCCCTTCGACATAGATGATTGTCGCCAGACTGGTCCAGTACTTTGCGCTGTCCTCGAACATGTTGAAGGTTTCGCGCAGCCATGTGCCCTGACGCTTGCCGGCTGCCGCGGTTCCGGTCAGGTAAAAGGCGTAGCGCCGATCGCGCTCGTTTTCGCGCACCACACCCTGGTGACGCAAGGCACCCGGGCCGTCGATCAGGCCGTTGTCGCACCTTCCATCCCAGGTCACCGATCCCTGCGCGGCAATTTCGTTCAAGCGCGCGACTGATGCGGCCGAACCGATGACCCGGCAGCCGCGGCTTTCCGCGAAGGCCACCAGTGGGTCCGCCGCCTGCGCTGCCGCGGTGGCGGCCAGCAACAGGCAAGCCGGCAGAAACGCTCGCATCAGTAGCGCGGGACCGGTTTTCATGCGTGCGACAGGGATTCGGAAACGCCATAGAGGGCGCTGTGGTTGGTGATTGGTCATCGGCGCGCCTGTGCCTTTATCCGGGCGGCATTTTCGACGCCCGGCGCTTCGCGGCGTGCGCATGGTTTACTTGCAGGCAGGTATGAACTCATGCGGTTTCGATCAGTGATGCTGTTTAGCCAACGCGCAGTTTACCGGCCGTACCGCAAACGGAAAACTCGTTGCCGCGTTGCTGCACGACTGAAACAATGTATTCGCCTTTGGGCAAGCGGCCGGCTGCCAGCGCAACTCGAAAGCTGGAATTCAAGTTGGTTGCGTCAGCCGTGGCCGCCGGACCTTCCGCCACAGCGGATGCGCGTGGAATGTCGACCACCACGGCTGGCCCGCCGCCGCTGTTGACAAACCTGATCCACGCACGGTGCATGTTGGGCGCCCGTCCCAAGTCGGCAACGCGGCCTGCGATCTGCAGGGGCGCGGTCGCGTTCACGGCGATCGCCCCGGTACCCACGCGCGCTTCATTGATTGTTTCAACCACGCATCCCGCGCTCGCTTCGATGGCCTTGGGTTCTCTGGTCGTCGCCTGCGATATCTGGGCCAGCCACATGGCGACAGCGCCATACGGGTTGAGGCTATCGGCGCGCAAGCGGGCCTGTTCGTCGCTACTCTCTGGCGCAGGAACAGGCCTGTCGGCGCGATTGGCCGAAAGTGTGGCCGCGGGGGCGACGGCCGTGGTCGCGGAAGGCGCCATGACGGGAGCGTGCGCACCGGGCGATGCTGGTACAAGAGCGGCATTCGCGCCAGCGGCCGGCAATGGTTCCGGCGCGGACGCGAGGCTACCCGCCGAGCCGCCTCCGGTATTGGCTTTTGCGGAATCGGGTTTGCGATCGATGGCGCGTAGCAGTTCGCGGAACGAAGCACTGAAATCGGCATCGCTGCGAATCGCGATTTGCCGCAGCGGATCCCTGGCCACACCGTCTACGTAGGGAATCGACGTGACGCTGGTCCAGTATTGATCGCTGTCGGCGAATTTGTTGAAACTCTCGCGACGCCAGGGGCCGATGCGTTTGCCTGCAATCGCATTGCCGCTCAGATAGAAGGCGTAGTGCCTGGTTCGATCGTTTTCACGCGCGCTGCCCTGATGGCGCAGGACGCCGGGCCCGTCGATCAGGCCATTGCGGCATTCTCCGTCCCAGGTAACGCTTCCCTGCGCGGCTATTTCCTTCAGGCGCGTGGCTGAGCGCACTGATGCGAGCACACGACAACCGCGGCTTTCGACGAACTCCACCAGTGCCTCTGCAGGATAAGCGGTCGCGGGCAGGAGCAGCGTCATGCAGCAGATGAAAGGCAAGGAAACCGGCAGGCAAGCGCGAAAGCTCATGGAGTGCAGGCTACGTGAAACAAGACGATAGGGGACAAAACTCTGTGGGAAACTACGCGAAGCATAGAACAGTTTAGTCGGTCGCCGTCGCACCTTTTTGGCTTGCTGGTGTTTGATGCGCGACACCGGTAGCTTCGCATATACAGACCACATCGGCTGGTTTACCAAGGATTGAAAATCATGCAACAACTGAAGGGACGCAAGGCGCTGGTCGTAGCCGGTGCGGCAGGTATCGGACGCGCCTGCGTCGAACGTTTCGCAGCCGAGGGAGCGAGCGTGATGTTTTCGGACATCAACCAGGTGGCCGGCAAGGCGCTGGAATCCAGCCTGCTTAAGGCCGGACGGCGGGTATGGTTCCGCCAGTCCGACGCCGCGGTGCCGGATCAGGTACGAGCCCTGGTGGCCGATGCCAGCGCGGTCATG
>JAYTDE010000845.1:0-2432 GCA_043736195.1 Burkholderiales bacterium
CAGGCAGTGCATGAAGAGCGCATCAGCCTGCGCGGCGCGCATCATGTCGACATCCACGCACCAGTCGGCGAAGGCCTTTTTGCGTTCTTCGTTCTCGGCTTCGAAGCCCATGCTGGTCCACACGTCGGTGGTCACCAGATGGGCGCCGCGCGCGGCGTCCATCGGGTCGGCGAACTCTTCGAAGTTGTCCTCACCGAACAGGCCCGCGCGCTCGGGTTCGACCTCATAGCCGGGCGGGGTCGACACATGCACATTGAAGTCGAGCACCTCGGCGGCCTGCAGCCAGGTGTTGCACATGTTGTTGGAGTCGCCGATCCAGGCCACCGTCTTGCCCTGGATCGAACCGCGATGCTCGATGAAGGTGTAGATGTCGGCCAGCACCTGGCAGGGGTGGTATTCGTTGGTCAGGCCGTTGATCACCGGCACCCGCGAATGCGCGGCGAAGCGTTCGATGATGTCCTGCTCGAAGGTGCGGATCATCACAATGTCGACCATGCGGCTGATCACCTGCGCGGCGTCTTCCACCGGTTCACCGCGCCCGAGCTGGGTATCGCGGGTGGAGAGAAAGATCGACGAGCCGCCCAGTTGCTGCATGCCGGCTTCGAACGAAAGGCGGGTGCGGGTCGAGTTTTTCTCGAAAATCATCGCCAGATGGCGATCGAACAAGGGGTGGTAAGTCTCGAAGGCCTTGAACTTGGCCTTGAGCCAAGTCGCGCGCGCGAACAGATATTCATGCTCGGCGCGCGAGAAGTCACGGAACTGCAAGAAATGCCTGATCGCCATGGGGCGTGGTGCGCCGTGCGCGGCTTGAATTTCGCGCCTGGCGGATAATCCGGATTAATCCAAAATTATAGCCGACGGCCGCACGCCCAGAGCGATGAACCCGTTCCACACACAGCATGGTTGAGCCGCAAAATCAGGTGAATCGGCCGCCGCCAGGCGCGGCTGCCAGCGCCACCGGCGTACGGCGCTGGCTGGTTTTCAACGGCGACGCCGACGGCATTTGCGCCGCGCATCAGTTACGGCTGGCGGGGCGCGTGCCGCATCATGTCATCACCGGCGTGAAACGCGACATCGGTTTGCTGGCGCGGGTGGCGGCGCGCGCCGGCGATCAGGTCGAGGTGGCCGACATTTCGCTCGACGTCAACCGCACAGCGCTTGAACGGCTGCTGGCCGCGGGGGTACGCGTCACCTGGTACGACCATCATTTCGCGGGCGCGATTCCGGCTTCAGCGGCGCTCGAGGCGCACATCGATACCGCCAGCGATACCTGCTCCAGTCTGATCGTCGATGCGCTCCTGGAGGGCAGGTTTCGCCTGTGGGCGGTAACCGCGGCGTTTGGCGACAACCTGCATGCGGTCGCCCATAATTTAGCCGCGACAGCTGGCCTCGAGGCGTCCGCGACACAGACCTTGCGCGAGCTGGGGGAGTTGATGAACTACAACGCCTACGGTGAAACCGTGGCGGACCTGCATGTGGCGCCTGCGGACCTTTTTGCGCGCATTGCCGCGTTCGATAACCCCCTGCGATTCGCCGCCACAGACGATTTCGTGCCGCGCTTGCGCGCCGGCATGGCCGCCGACCTGCAGCTTGCCCGTGGTATCGCGCCGCTCGCCGCGGATGCCTCCATGGCAGTACTGGTGCTGCCGGCGCACCCCTGGGCGCGGCGTGTCAACGGCGTGTTCGCCAATGAACTGGCGCGCGAGTATCCCGAACGCGCCCATGCGATTTTGGTGACAACCGCCAGCGGCTTCGTGGTGAGCGTCAGGGCACCGCTCGCACGCCCAAGCGGTGCCGACACCCTGTGTCGCGGATTTGCCAGCGGTGGTGGACGGGCAAGGGCGGCCGGCATCAACGATTTGCCAAAGGCTGATCTTGAGCGCTTCTGCAGGGCTTTCCGGGAGCACTTCCGCAGCCAAGCGAAGAATTGAAAGTTTGCCGAAATTAACCGTTATTGAATGCAAGTTGACTGAACTTGAGGCAAAATCCCGGCGTTGACCGCTGTGCGTTCGTGTTCCTTGGCCCCAATGTCCAATTCTGTCTTGAATTCCGCCCCCGACTCTGTTCCCGACGCGCGCAATGCGCTGTCGCGCATTTCCAGTTGGTTCAAGCATCGGGTCGCAAGCGGCCCGGTCGAAGGCCTGGCCGGCGGTGTAGTGCGTGCGTGGTGCCGTGAACTTGAAGCCTGCGCGCGCGAACAGGGCGGGCCGGTGGCATCGCGCAGCCGGGCCCTGGCGCTGATCGACCTGTATGAGGCGATGAACGAGGCCACCCGGCTTGAGGCTTTGCGTGCCTTTGCCAGCAGCTTGAAGCCCGATGCCGCCGCGGTGGCCGAGGCGTTTGTCGCCTACAGCGCTGCACTCGGCAGTGCGGCGGAGTGGCGAGCTGCGCGCGCGCGGCGCAGTGCGCTCGCCTCGCCGCGCGCGCGCGTG
>JAYTDE010000846.1:0-3500 GCA_043736195.1 Burkholderiales bacterium
GCCAGTTTTGGCGCTTCGCCCATGATGCCCAGGATGGTCATGCCGGTGACGCCGCACTTCAGGTAAAAATCCATCAGGCTGGCGGTGGATTCAAGGTCCAGCGCGCCTTCCTGGGTGAAGGGCGTGGCGGAAATCACATACATGCCGCAAGCGGCGGAGTCGAGTGGTTTTGTCATGGAGGTGTGGGCAATCGCTCGAAAGTTGAACCGGAATAAAATGCGAGTTTAGCCCACTGCATGCCGCTCTTACCCGGCGCGCAACCGGGCCAACCCCCTATCTCCCAGAGCAACCGCCTTGAGCCTATTCGACCTGACCATACGCAACGGCACCATCGCCACCGCCGATAGCACGTTCAAAGCCGATATCGGCGTGTCCGACGGCCTTATCACCGCCATCGCCGCACGCCTTGAAGCAGGGCGCCACGACATCGATGCTGGCGGCCGGCTGGTACTACCTGGCGGCATCGACAGCCACTGCCATGTCGAGCAACTGTCCGGCAGCGGTGTGATGACCGCCGACGACTTTTACTCAGCGACCGTATCGGCGGCATTCGGCGGCACCACCACCATCATCCCCTTCGCCGCCCAGCATCGCGGCATGGCCTTGCCGCAGGTGGTCGCCGACTACCACGCCTGCGCCGGCCCGAAGGCGGTGATCGACTACGGCTTTCACCTGATCGTCTCGGACCCCACAGAAACGGCGTTGACGATCGATCTGCCGGCACTGATCGCGCAGGGCTACACCTCGTTCAAGGTCTACATGACCTACGACAAACTGAAGCTGGACGATTTCCAGATGCTCGACGTGCTCGACACCGCCGCGACCCATGGCGCCCTAGTCATGGTGCATGCCGAGAACAACGACATGATCAAGTGGATCGCGCAGCGACTCCTGGCGCGCGGCCATGGCGCGCCGAAATTTCACGCCGTCAGCCATGACCCCCTGGCCGAGAGCGAGGCGACCAACCGCATCATCGCCCTGTCGCGCCTGATCGACACGCCGGTGCTGATCGTCCACGTATCGGGCATCGACGCGGTCAACACCATCCGTGCCGCCCAGACACTTGGCGCGCGGGTCTATGGCGAGACCTGCCCGCAGTATCTGTTCCTTACAGCCGAGGATATCGACCGCCCTGGGCTTGAAGGCGCGATGTTCTGCTGCAGCCCGCCGCCGCGTGACGAGGCTTCGCAGGAAGCGGTATGGGCCGGCCTTGCCAACGGCACCTTCCAGGTTTTTTCATCCGACCATGCGCCCTATCGCTATGATGCAAGCGGCAAGCTGCCCCGTGGCGACAAGACGGTATTCAAGGACATGGCCAATGGCGTGCCAGGCATCGAACTGCGCCTGCCGCTGTTGTTTTCCGAAGGGGTCGGCAAGGGCCGCCTGACGCTCAACCAGTTCGTCGCGCTGACCGCCACCAATCATGCGCGCATGTACGGACTGGAACACCGCAAGGGCTCGATCGCGGTCGGTCAGGATGCCGATATCGCGATCTGGGACCCCGAGCGCCAGACCACCATCACGGCGGCCGACCTGCACGACAATGTCGGCTATACCCCCTACGAAGGCCGCACCATCCGCGGCTGGCCCGAAACGGTGATCAACCGCGGCCGCTTGGTCGTGGCCGACCGCAAGCTCATGGTCGAACGCGGCAGCGGCATGTTCATGTCCAGGCGCACACCCGGGCCCCTGGCACAAAACCGCACCCCGACACCACAGAAGCAACTCTTCAAGAACCTGGTCGCGAAAGGTACCTGATGAAACGCCCATTCCCGCTCGCCGTGGCCCAACTGGGGCCGATCCACCTGGCTGATAGCCGCGCCGCAGTCGTCAAGCGCCTGCTCGATTTGCTGCACGAAGCGCATGCAAGAAACGCCAAGTTCGTGGTGTTTCCGGAACTGGCACTGACGACGTTTTTTCCGCGCTACTGGATGGCGGAGCAAGCGGAAATCGATCGCTTTTTCGAGCGCGCCATGCCCAATGCCGCAACCCAGCCACTGTTCGACGCGGCACGCAAATACGGCATCGGCTTCTACCTGGGCTATGCCGAGCTTACGCCGGAGGGACAACGTTTCAACACCGCGGTCATGGTCGACCGGGCCGGCAACATCGTGGGGCGCTACCGCAAGGTGCACTTGCCGGGCCATTCCGACCATAAACCGCAGGCGCCGTTCCAGCACCTCGAAAAACGCTATTTCGACGTCGGCGATGAAGGTTTTAAGGTGTGGAACACCATGGAGTCCAGGATCGGCATGTGCATCTGCAACGATCGCCGCTGGCCCGAGACTTTCCGCGTGATGAGCCTGCAATCGGCTGAACTGGTGGTGCTGGGCTACAACACGCCCTCCCACAACATTCACTGGCCGGAACCCTCGCATTTGCGCATGTTTCACCACCTGCTTTTGCTGCAGGCGCATGCGCATGAGAATGCCCTATGGATCGGCGCGGCCGCCAAGTGCGGCCGCGAAGACGGCTTTCACATGATCGCAGGCTCAGTCATCGTCTCACCCTCGGGCGAGATCGCGGCGCAGTCCAGCACCGAAGAGGATGAGCTGATTTTTTTCAATTGCGACCTGGCGTTGGGCGACACCTTTCGCGAGCACGTATTCAACTTCGCCAAGCATCGCCGGCCGGAGCATTACAAGTTGATTGTCGAACGGGCAGGCGCCGGTAAGCCGGTGACAGAGCAATAAGATGAAGGCATGCAGCGGCCGCAAAGCCCGCCGCATTTGCCCGGATGGCATGATGTTTGCATCGATTTTTTAACCAAACAGATCACTTGAAGGAGAACACCCCATGCGTTTATCAACACTCGCGGCAGCAGCAATTGCGGCAGCCACCCTGGCTACCAGCGCCCATGCGCAGCAGCCCATCTCCACCGGCGTCGACGCCACTTTCGCGCCGCACGCCATGGCCAAGCTTGGCGGCGGCATCGAAGGCTTCAACGTCGACCTGGCCAACGAGATCGCCCGTCGCTTGAAGCGCCCGATCAATATCGAGGCCACCCAGTTCTCAGGCCTGATTCCGGGCCTCAACGCCAAGAAGTATGACTGGATCGCCGCGCCCACCACGGTTACGCCCGAGCGCGCCCGTGCCTTGCTGTTCACCGAAGGCTATCTGGACACCGACTTCCAGTTTCTGGTCAAGAAAGCCGACCCGGACATCAAGGGGCTTGACGACCTCAAGGGCAAGACCATTTCGGTCAACAAGGGCTCGGCCTACGACACCTGGGCCAAGGCCAACGCCGAGAAGTTCGGCTTCAAGTTTGACATATACGACACCAACGCGGACGCGGTGCAGGCCGTGCTTTCGGGCCGCGCCAGCACCAATCTGGCCGGCAATACGGTAGTAGCCTGGGCGGCCAAGCAGAACCCGATGGTCAAGGCCAGCTTCACCATCAAGACCGGCCTGGTATGGGCAGTCCCGTTCCGCGCTGACGACCGTGCCGGGCGCGACCAGATTTCCATGGTGATCAAGTGCATGAAGCAGGACGGCGCCCT
>JAYTDE010000847.1:0-3952 GCA_043736195.1 Burkholderiales bacterium
ACCATGATTTCCATCAGGTTGTCGTTGGTCGGCGCCGAGGTGGACTGCAGCACGAAGACGTCCCGTCCGCGCACGTTTTCGAGAATCTCGACGTTGACTTCACCGTCGGAAAAACGCCCCACACTGATGCGCCCGACCGGGATCGAAAGCCGTTTGGCCACATCCTTGGCAAGCAAGGGGTTGGCGTTGCCGGACACCACCATCAGGTTCACATTGGACATGGCGCAGAACCGCGAAAAGACCAGCGCTGACGCGGGCGATACCGCGCCTGCGCATCAGAGAATAAGGTGGCTGGGGAAGAAGGATTCGAACCTTCGAATGCCGGAATCAAAATCCGGTGCCTTAACCAACTTGGCGACTCCCCATCCGTAAAACTCTTGCGCGACAAATGCTCGTAACAATGAACCCTGGAATCGCGCCAATCCCCAGGTCGCCAATCCGCTGCCGCGCCCTACAGCCTCAGTCGCCTGCGAAATCCATCAGCGGATGCCGTGCCAGCCCTGAAGTGACAAAACCTCCACAATCAGCCGGCTTTTGAGCCAGCACCGCCTCCGCCGTATCGCGCGACCCGAACGCGGCGAAAACACAAGCGCCGGACCCCGACATACGCGCCGCGATCAGTGCTTCGGCATCGAAACCACGCAACCACGCAAGCAAGCGCGCCACCGCCGCAAATTCCGCACACACCACCGGCTGAAGGTCGTTTCGATACTCCGCAGCCGGAAACGACCATGCGCAAGCGGGAAAGTCTTCTATTTTGACAGATTTGGCGTTTCGGGTCAAATCTGGGGAGCTAAAAATCGCAGCCGTCGGTACCGAACATGGCGGCACCAACACCACATACCAGCGCTGCGGGAGGTCCACCGGAACCAGGTTTTCGCCGATCCCGCGTACGAAAGCGTTGCGCCCGAAAATGAAAAACGGCACGTCGGCGCCCAGCGTCAGCCCAAGCCGCGCCAGTTCGATGCGCGGCAGATCAAGGCCCCAAAGCCGGTTCAAAGCCAAAAGTGTGGTGGCGGCATCGGAACTGCCGCCGCCCAACCCGCCGCCAATCGGGATGCGCTTGGTCAGTGCCAGATCGGCGCCCAGCGCAGTGCCGCAATGCCGTTTGAGCAATTGCGCCGCGCGCATCACCAGATCGTCTTCCACGGCAACCCCCGGCAGCTCGACGATGCGCCTGAGCGCACCGTCGCCGCGCACGGCGATGTCGAGTGTGTCACCGAAATCGAGCAACTGGAAAACCGACTCCAGAAGATGGTAGCCGTCGGCACGCCGGCCGACCACATGCAGAAAGAGATTGAGCTTCGCGGGAGCTGCGAAAGACTGCGTATTCATCAACCCGCACCCGCTAAAACGAGCGCTCCCACCGCGCTTGCAGCGCCATGTGACCGGTCTCGCGCATTGCCCCGTGACCTGATCAGGATTCGATCCTGCTTCGGCATTACATCACTTCGCACCCGTCAAACCTCAGCATGATCGCATCATCCGCCCGCTCAACCTGCCCAGGTATCGATCACCAGGCGTATCTCCAGTGGTCGCAGCGCGCGCGCATAGGACATGATCAGGCGACGCGGTCGGCGCGCCGCTTCGCTCTCGTACGCGAACTCGATTTCCCATCCGGCTTCCCTCAGGTGGACCAGGCGCCCCCCGAAATCGCGCCGCGCCTCACCATCGGCCGATGCGCGCGCCCGCACCCAGTCGGTCAGGCCGGAGAGCGGCAGCCGCCAGCCAAGTTGCTGCTCCGTCAGGATTTCGGCGTTGAGCGCGCGCATCTGCTGCTGCCGAGCGTCGGTCAGCACGACACCGGTGGCGTCACGCGTGATATGCACCAACTGATTGCCCAGCGGGGACGCCAGGCTGATTTCGTCGCGCAGAGGCTGGTGGGTCCACGCGATCTTGCCGGCCAGGCTGTCGTCGCCGTAACGCACAGAAAGACGGCCTTCGAGAACGAACGACGCCGAGCTCTCAAGGGCTCCGCTTGTGTTCCCTGGCCCGGGCCCGGCTGGCGTCGTGCAGCCACCGGCCAACCATGCGGCGAGCAGAACGAATACCAGGCCGCATTGCCCCCTTTGCGGGAGTCCGCGCGGCGAGAAAATCAAGGCTTGAGCCGTTTGATGGTATTCCTGAGGGTCTCGTTGTCGGGTGCGCGCGCGGTCGCCTCGCTCCACACACGTTCCGCTTCGACCGCCCGGCCCAGTTTCCAGAGAACCTCGCCCAAATGTGCGCCGATTTCCGCATCCGGCATCAAGGTATAAGCACGCTTGAGCAACTCGTAGGCACGCGGCAGGTCACCCAGGCGATACATGACCCAGCCCATGCTGTCGATGATCATGGCGTCATCCGGCGCCATCTTCAATGCCTTTTCGATCAGTTCACGGGCTTCCGACAGGCGCTCGTTGCGATCGGCCAGCGAGTAACCCAGCGCGTTGTAGGCATGTGCATGGTCGGGCTTCAACTGAATCACTTTCTTCAGATTGGCTTCGAGCAAATCCATGCGCTCGACCTTTTCGGCCGCCATCGCGAAGTCGTACAGCAAATCAGGGTGATTGGGCAGGCGTTCCAGACCTTTCTCAAGCACCTCGAACGCCATGCGATTCTGATTCGCCTCGCGCAGCATCTGCGCTTCGGCCAGGATGATCTGCACCCGCTGGTCATTCGAGATCGCCACCACCGATTGCAGATGGGCGCGCCCGTCGGCGACCCGCCCTTCCTTGGCGAAACTGCGTGCGATCCTGCTTTGTGCGGTGAAATACTGGTCGCCCCGCCCGACCTTTCCGTAATGAACGCGCGCCTCAGCGAATTTTTTCTGCTCCTCCGCCACCTGCCCAAGATAAAGATAGACCAGGTTTGGGTCGCGCGGCTGCTGACTCAGAAGCCGGGTGAGCGAGGACTCGGCACTGGCGTAGTCCTTGGCGTCCAGCGCCAGCAAACCCAGTGCGTAGAGCACATCAGGATTATTGGGGAAATCGCGCTCGATCTGTTGAAACTCGGCGCGCGCTTCAGTGTACTTTTTCTCGCTGATAAGCGAACGGGCGTAAGCCATGCGCGCCTCCGAAGAGCTCGGGTTGCGCAAAAGGTACGCACGCAGCTCCGCACTGGCTTCGACCGGCGAGCGCTTGGATAGCAATTGCGCCGCCAGTAACGATGGAAACTCCCATTCGGGCTTGAGCTTGCTGGCGATTCGCGCCTCGCGAATGGCCAGTTCGTCCTCGCCGGCGTTGGATGCGGCCTGTGCCACCGAGCCATGGGCCTCGGCCACTCCCGGATGCTGCGCCGCCAGGCGCTGAATGATCGACAGCGTGGCCTTGTGATCGCCGCCGCGTGACAGCAGCCGGTTGAACTGCAAAAAACCTTCCGCAACATTGGTGGAGCCAGCTGCCAGCAGCCGCTCCAGATGCGGAAATGCCTCTTCACTGAAGCCCGAGGCGATCAGGAGGCCGGCCAAGGTCTGGCGCGCCTCCATGTTTTGCGGATCGGCCACCACCCAGATGCGCGCCGCTTCGAGCGCCTTTTCGTTGTTGCGCTCGAAGAACGCGATCTCGACAGCACGTTTGGCGATGCGCGGGTCACGCGTACGCTGGGCAAGTTCGAGATACTTGGCCAGCGAAATAGCCGCGGCGCCGCGCTGGCCGGCGATTTCGGCGGCTAGCAGTTCGTACAACAGGCCCGGCGTCAGTTCGACACTGGGAAGATTCTGCGACACCGCCCCGGAAATTCTCGGCGCGCCCCGTGGAGCACGTGCGGCCGGCGCCGGCGCGGGGGGCGGTACTGGCTTGGCTGCCGGCGCCTGCGCGACTTGTACCGGCACGGCCGGCGCTTCCGCGGCAGGCCTGGGCGCCAGGGCGCACGCACCAAGAAACAACAACTGGCACAACGCTGAAGCGGTAATGAGCTTCGAATTCATCGAGTTTTTCGTCTTTGCAACGTCCGACCGGTATAGTTCGGCCCGTTC
>JAYTDE010000848.1:0-1617 GCA_043736195.1 Burkholderiales bacterium
CTGCCGACCCGGTCAAGGCGCGTTGCGCCTCCTTCGCTGCGCTACGGCCTACGGTGACCGAGCCGTCATTCCGGCTTGAGTGTGTGGATGGCCGAAAGCGGAGCTTTCGGCCAAAGTCGCCGCATCGGAGCACCGGCGAGAGCACTCATGAAAGACCACGCGCTGTACGAACAGCTGCTGGGCATCACGTCGCCTTGGCGGGTGCGTGATGTTCAACTGAAGCTCAAGGATGGCGAGGTGTTGATACACCTTGGGTTGGACGAGTCGGCGATCCCCGTCTGTCCGACCTGTGGCGCACCCGCGCCCAGCTACGACACACGCGAGCGCCGTTGGCGGCATCTGGACACGATGCAGTATCGAACGGTGCTGATTGCGGCGGTGCCGCGCGTGAATTGCCGCAGCCATGGTGTTCACGCGATCGGTGTCCCTTGGGCGGAGAAGAATTCGAGGTTCACGGCGATGTTCGAGTCGCTGGTGATCGACTGGTCACTGGAAACGAGCCTGAGCGCGGTGGCACGGCTGTTGAAGCTGTCGTGGGATCAGGTGTCGGGTATTCAGGCGCGTGCCGTCGCGCGCGGGTTGGCGCGTCGGGAACGGCAGCCCGTCGAGCGCATTGGCGTGGATGAAACCTCGTTTCAGAAGCGCCACGAGTACGTGACGGTCGTGTGCGATCTGGATGCGCCCAAGGGCAGCGGGGTGCTCTATGTGGCGGATGATCGCAAGGAGTCGTCCTTGTCGCGATTCTTCGACGAGATCGGGCAATGGGGCCGGCACGCGGTCAAGCAGGTTGCCATGGACATGTGGCCGGCCTTCATCAATGCGACCTCGAAGGCACTGACGGATGCAGAGCACAAGATCGTGTTCGACAAGTTCCACATCGCCAAGCACCTGGGCGATGCTGTGAACGAAGTACGACTGAAGGAGCACCGCGAGCTGAAGGCCAAAGGTGATGATCGGCTGACACACACCAAGCACGACTGGTTGCGTAACACCGATGCGATGTCACGGCACGAGCGGCAAGTCTTCGCCGAACTGAGGCATAGCGGCTTGAAGGTGGCGCGCGCCTGGGCGATCAGAGAGATGGCAATGGACTTGTGGGGCTACCAGAGTCGCACGTGGGCCGAGAAGGCCTGGAAGCGTTGGTACGGATGGGCCGTGCGCAGCCGGATCGAACCGATCATTAAGGTTGCGCACATGATCAAAGCGCATTGGGACGGCGTGATGAATGCTGTCACCAGCAACACCACCAACGCCCGAGCCGAATCGCTCAATGCGCGGATACAGTGGATCAAGCGAACGGCGTGCGGGTTCAGGAGCCGCGCGCGCTTCAAAACTGCAATCTATTTCCACCTCGGCGGGCTCGATCTATACCCAGCATCCCTAACATCCGCCCACTCGAATTCCTGAAGCCCCAGAAAAATAACGGAGGGACCCATGCAATTTTCTGCACGTATTCTATCTGCCGTCATCGCCACACTTTTCTCGTTTGGCTTGCAGGCAACAGCTACCGCCCAGACCGCGCTCCTCTCCGACGACTTCAATCGGCCCGACAACACCATCATCGGTAACGGTTGGACCGAGTTCATGTACTACAACAGCGCGACCGCTCTCAATCAA
>JAYTDE010000849.1:0-16476 GCA_043736195.1 Burkholderiales bacterium
AACCTGGGTATGGAAGCGGCGCAAAAGTCAGCCGCCGACGGCTATACCCTGGTGATGATCAACAACAGCCAGGCCATCAACGAGAGCCTCTACACCAAACTGCCGTTCAACCTGACGCGTGATTTCGCGCCGCTGATGCTGGTCTCGTCCGCACCGATGGTGCTGGCGGTGCATCCCAAGGTGCCGGCCAACACCCTGGCCGAATTCAACGCGCTGGTGAAAGCGCAGCCTGGCCGCCTCTCCTACGGCTCCTGCGGCGTCGGTACGCCGATGCACCTGGCTGCTGAGTTGCACAAGTTCCTGATCAAGGGTTTCGTGGTGCATGTGCCGTATCGCGGATGCGCACCGGCCACCCTGGACACCATCGGCGGGCAACTGGAAGCGGTGTTCGCCACCACCGCCACGGTGTTGCCGCATGTGCGCGCCGGCAAGCTGCGCGCGCTCGGCGTGACCACCGCCAAACGCACCCCGGCCGCACCCGAGATTCCGACCTTTCGCGAAGCGGGCGGCGCAGCACTCAAGGATTACGAGGTCGACAACTGGTATGGCCTGATGGCGCCTGCCGGCACGCCGCGTGACGTGCTGGCGAAAATCGAGGCCGAGGTACGGCGCATTGTCGATTCTCCCGACTCGAAGAGCCGCATGGCTGCGATCGGCATCGACCCCTATCTGACAGGCGCCGACGAGCTCATGGCTTTGCTCAAGAGCGATATCGAAAAGTTCGCGCGGGTGGTCAAGTTCGCCAACATCAAGGGCGATTGAGCTCGCCGCAGCCGGTTCCGCGATCGGCACAATCCTGCGCGCCGCACTGCCCGCATCGCACGACACACAAGGAAAGCCACACAGATGATTGATCGCCTGCAAATCCAGTCTTTTGTCGAACGCGCGCTGATGGAAGACATCGGCTTTTGCGATCTCACCAGCGAGCTGGTGATCCCGGCCCATGCCAGTGCGGAGTTCGCCATCAACGCACGCCATGCGATGGTGATCGCCGGCATCGACATCGCCGCAGCGGCGTTCCGCCGCTACGTGCCGGAGTCGGTGATCAAGCTCGAAGTGGAGGACGGCGCGCGTGCGGCCAAGGGCCAGGTGCTGGCGCGGGTGTCGGGCCCGGCGCGCGGCCTGCTCAGCGCGGAGCGCACCGCGCTCAACATCCTGCAGCACCTGTCGGGTATCGCCACCCTGACCGCACAGTATGTCGAGGCGATCGCCGGCACGCGCGCGGTGCTGCTCGATACGCGCAAGACCACACCGGGTTTGCGCATTCTGGAAAAGCACGCCGCCCATGTTGGCGGGGCCAAGAACCATCGCCTGGGGCTAGCCGATGGCGTGATGATCAAGGACAACCATATCGCGGTGTGCGGCTCGATCGCCGCCGCTGTCAAGCGCGCGCAAAAGGGTATTCCGGTATTGACCAAGATCGAGGTCGAAGCCGACCGCTTAGACCAGGTGGCCGAGGCGCTGGCCGCCGGCGCCGACATGATCCTGCTGGACAACATGAGTCTGGAGTCGCTGCGCGAGGCGGTCAGGATGAGCGCCGGGCGGGTGCCGCTCGAAGCCTCGGGAGGCGTCAATCTCGAGACCATTCGCGGCATCGCCGAGACCGGGGTCGATTACATCTCGGTCGGGCGCATCACGCAATCGGCGCCGGCGGTCGATATCGGTCTCGACGAGATCATCACGGTTTGAGCGCGCCGCGCGCGCTCTCCTCGGTCGGCCTTTACTGTTCGTCGTCGGCGGCACTGCCTCCGGCCACCCTGCAGCTGGCGGCCGATTTCGGGCGCCTTTGTGGCGAACGCGGCATTCGCCTGGTGTATGGCGGTGGCGCCCGTGGCCTGATGGGCATTGCCGCGCGTGCCGCGCATGCCGCCGGCGGCAGCGTGCAAGGCTTCATGCTGCAAGCGTTGATCGAGCGCGAAGGTGCGAATGTCGCCATCGGCGAATTTCATGTCGTCGCCACCCTGGCTGAGCGCAAGCGCCGCATCGCCCAGGAGAGTGACGCCGTGGTGGCCCTGCCAGGCGGCATCGGCACGCTCGATGAATTGACCGAGGTCCTCACAATGGACGACATTGGCCTTGCGCGAAAGCCGGTGTGCCTGGTCGATGCGGATGGTTTCTGGGATCCGTTTTGCGCCATGCTTAGGAGCTTCGATGCCTATGGCGTGATGCGCGCGGGCGTAAAGCGTGACCTGCTGCGTGCCGGCAGCGCCGACAGCGCGCTCGACCTGTGCGCCGCAGCCTGTGAGCGACGCCGCGGCAGCGGCTTGCATGTGACCTGAAGCGGCGCGGTCGCGCGCGTTGGCCCGCGGGTTCTCGGATAGAATCAAGTCCAATGCGTCCAACCGAACCGGCATATTGGCTGCCAACAACGAAGCGCTAGGCATTCTCGGCGGCACCTTCGATCCGATTCATTTCGGTCACTTGCGGCTGGCCGAGGAATGCGCCGATTCGCTCAAGCTCGCCGAAGTGCGGCTGGTACCGGCCGGCAAACCCTGGCAACGTTCCGGCCTGATCGCGCCGATCGAGCATCGCATCGAGATGGTGCGCCTGGGGGTTGAATCCAACCCGCGTTTCCGGGTTGATGCGCGTGAATCCGATAGTTCCGGACCCACCTACAGCGTCGACACGCTGGCCAGCATGCGCCATGAATTCGGCGCATCGCGCCCGCTGGTGATGATCGTGGGCTCCGACCAGTTCCTCAACCTGCCGACCTGGAGTCGCTGGCAGAAACTGTTCGAATTCGCGCATGTGGCCGTCGCCCGGCGCGCCAACGAGCCCTTCGATCTGGGGCAATTGCCGGCGGCGCTTGCCGCCATGGTCACGCAACGCCTGACCAACGACATCAGCGCGCTCGCAGAACCGGCCGGACGGGTGTTTTCGATCGAGATGACACCGCTCAAGATATCGTCGTCGCAGATTCGCACCCTGGTGCGCACACGGGTGTCGGCACGCTATTTGTTGCCGGCGGCGGTCTATGAATACATTCTCATGCACGGCCTATACCAGTAGAGGTGAATTTGGAAATCCGCAACCTGCAGTCGATCATTGTCGAAGCCTTGGACGACATCAAGGCGCGCGACATCATGGTGTTCGATACCACTGGCGGCTCGCAGGAATTCGACCGCGTGATCATCGCCACCGCCGACGTGGCGCGCCAGACCAAGGCGATGGCCATGCATGTGGTGGATAAGGTCAAGCAAGCCGGCGGCCGGATTGTCAGTGTCGAGGGCGGTGGCAGCGGTGAGTGGGTGCTGGTCGATTGCGTCGATGCGATCGTGCACATCATGCAACCGGTGGCGCGCCAGTATTACAACTTGGAGGAGTTGTGGGGCCAGAAGCGGGTGATGGTGCAGACCGCGGCGGAGAAAGCCCGGGTCGCCGCACTGGCAGCGGCAAAGAAAGCTGCGGTTGAAGCCGACGCTTTGGTGAAGAAAGTGCGTGCCGCGGTCGCGGCCAAGGCGACAGCCGCGAAAGGCGCTGCCAAAGCCGGCGGAAAAGTCGCGGCGGCGGGTAAAACGATAGTCAAACCGGCCGCGAAAAAAGCCGTGCGGAAGCCGGTGGTCACCAAGGCCACTGGCAAAAAGGCCGCTGTGAAGAAGATTGCAGCCAAGGTGGTGATCGCAGCCAAGGCGGTGGTCAGGAAAATTGCCGCCGGGAAACCGACGGTCACGACGCCGACGGCCACGACGCTGGGGAAGAAGGGCGTTGCAGGCGTGGCAAGCGGTAAGCCGAAAGCCAGATCGGTCGCCGGCAAAGTGGCGCCCGCGAAAGTGGCGCCCGCGAAAGTGGCAATCAAATCCGTCGCGAGAAAGCCCGTGTTGCCGGAAGTAGCAGCCAAGGTGATGGCCAAGCCGGCGGCGAAAGCGGTGCGTGCCAAAAAGCCTGTTGCGAAAACTGCGAGCGCGAAGAAGCCTGTGGCGAAAACAGGAGGGACGAAAAAGCCGGTCGCAAGAAAGCCCGCAGCGAAAAAGGCCGTAGCGAGGACGGCTATTGCGAAGAAGACATCTGCGAAGAAGTCGACGGTCAAGAAGCCCGTTGCGAAAAAGCCGGCTGTGAAGAAAGCGGCCGCAAAAAAAGCCGTCGCGGTGCCCGCCAAAAAGCGGGCCTGAAACCCTGAAACTCCTGGTCATCGCGGTCGGCAACCGGCCACCGGCCTGGGTAGCCGACGGCTTTGCCGAGTATGCACGGCGCATGCCGCGCGAGGCGCGCATCGAACTGGTGGAAATCAAGCCCGAGTCGCGCACCGGCGGCAAAACGGCGCAGCAGATGATGGCTGGCGAAGCTGCGCGGATTTTGGCGGCCGTGCCGCCCGGCGCCACCCTGATCGCGCTCGACGAGCGCGGGCGCGATACCGATACCCAGGCGCTGGCCGGGCACTACGGCCGCTGGCAGCGCTCAGGCGGGGATATCGCGTTTGCCATTGGCGGGCCCGACGGCCTGCACGACAGCGTCAAGACGCAGGCCGCGACCCTGCTGCGAATCTCCAGCCTGACCCTGCCGCATGCGCTGGTGCGGGTGATCCTGGCGGAAGCGCTGTACCGCGCGGTGAGTGTGGCGCGGGGTCACCCCTACCACCGCGAATAGAGTCCGCATGTCCGCCCGCGCCCGCGCCCGCGCCACCAACATCTACCTGGCTTCCGCCAGCCCGCGCCGCGCCGAATTGCTGCCGCTGATCGGGGTGGCGTTCGAAGTGCTGCATCTGCTCGACTTCGCCGTTGATGAATCCGTGCACGGGCGTGAAGCGCCGGCGCTCTATGTCAAACGCCTGGCCCTGGCGAAAGCGCGAGCCGGGGTACGGGCGATGCGCGCGCGCGGCCTGCCGGTGCGACCGGTGCTGGGCGCCGACACCACGGTATGCATCGGGCGCGAGATTCTCGGCAAGCCAGGCGACGCCGCCGTGCCGGCGCTGGAAGCCGCGCGCATGCTGCGCCTGCTGTCGGGCCGCACCCACCGGGTGCTGACCGCGGTGGCGGTGGTGCTCGGGCGTCGGCAACAGGTGGTGCTCTCGACGTCGCGGGTGCGCTTCAGGCACCTGACGCGCGACGAAATCGCGGCTTATGTGGCCACCGGCGAGCCGCTCGACAAGGCCGGCGGCTACGCCATCCAGGGCGCTGCCGCGGCCTTCGTCAGCCACCTGGCCGGCAGTTATTCCGGAGTGATGGGCCTGCCGCTATTTGAAACGGCGCAACTGCTGCGGGGTTGCTGATCGCGGCGGTCGTGGCAGGGGCGCAGCCAGCGCACCGGGACGACCTAAGCCCGACAGGCTGCTAGCGTGCCGACCCGGCCGCGCGGCGCTTCGGGCCTGTGGGCGCAGATTTTTTCGGCTGCGCCGCCAAGTGGCCCAGCAGCGCATCGAGCCCCAGCAAATACGAACGCACGCCGAAACCGGCGACCATGCCGACCGCGGTGTCAACCAGGATCGAGCGAATGCCGCGCTTGTCGATATTAGTCATGTGCACCTCGACATAGGGGAGCGGCACCGCGCGCAGGCAGTCGCGCAGCCCATAGCCCGCGAACAGGAACGAAGCCGGGTTCATCAGGAGGCCATCGATGCCGGCATCCGCCGCCGCATAGATGCGTTCGATGGCATCGGCCTCGCTGTGGGTATAGAAGATCTCGAGCTTGAATTTGCGTGCGCGCGCGACTTCCAGCAGCATGGCATCGAGCTCCGCGGCGGTGGTGGTGCCGTAGATTTCGGGTTGGCGGCGGCCCAGGTAAATCATGTTCGGGCCCTGGATCAGAAGGATTTTCCGCATGTGTGTTTTCGCCAGGGGTTGACCACGGGAACCGCCAGGCGCGGGCGCGCCTGGCGCAAGCGCTTAACCGATTTTAAAGCACGCCCAGAGCCTGGCGGATGGCGGCGGTCATGGTCGCCGGCCGATAGGGTTTGGTGATGTAGCCATCCGCGCCCAGCAGCACACCTTTTGCGATGTCGGCGCGGTCGGTGCGGGCGGTGACCATCACCACGCGCGCGGCCTTGAGCTCCGGATGCTGCTTGGCCTTTTCAAGAATCATGAAACCATCGACATCCGGCAACTGCACGTCGAGCAGCAGCAGGTCGGGGTAGGGCAGGTGATTCAGCGCCGCCAGCACCTCGGCGCGATTGCGCGCGATGGCGATGTCGTGCCCTTCCCTGGCGACGATGGTCCTGAGCAGGGCCAACTGGATCGGATCATCCTCGACGATCAGCACCAGATGTTTCTTGCCGGTCACCGGTACGGCTTCGGGCGGCTGCATGAAAAAGCCCGAGCGGTTGATGGTGTTGATGGTGCTCTGGGCCTCGATCACCGCCATTTGCGAAGTCTTGGCCATGTCGTCATCCGCGGTTTTCGCCGCCGATGTGATGTTCGCCTTCATCCACTTGCCGACTTCACTGGCCGCCGCCTTGAACTCCGGATCGGCGGTCATCTCGACATAGCCGTCATAAACGTAGGACGCGGCCGCGTCCGCGGTCGGGGTGAACTGCGCCACCGGTTCGATGAAGCGCATGCGCGCCAGTTCGCTGGCCCACATGTTGATATCGCCGATCGACAAATGGGGGAACTTCTCCTGTAGCTGCGCCAGCGTGAGTTTGCCGTCGATCGCGGTCAGCAGGCGCTTGAAGGCCGCCGAAAGCGGCGCGCGCGGATCGAACTGGGCGTCGATGCCTTCGCGTGTCTTGCTGAAGATCGTGGTGTGTTCCATGAGCGTCGGCCACCTTGATGAAACGCTATTGTAGATGCGCAGGTGCCCGCGGCGGTGGAACAGGGTCGCCCGGTGTGCGCCCGAAATGCGCAATACGCGTGGCGCGGCGCTTTCTAAACCTGCGTCGGCGCGAGCGCGTAGCGGCGCATGTCGGCGGGTTTCATGGTGCGCGCTGGTCCGCACAGGGTGTGGCGATCACGCGCTGATCGGGCGCGATGTCGCGCTGATCGGGCGCGATGTCGCGCTTTCGCCGCCGCTCAGGCGCCGCCACGGTTCACCCCCACGCCCTTGAAAAACGTGTAGCAAAAAACACCGTCCGCCGCGGTCGTCCGCAGCAGGTCGCGGATCCCGGCATCGAAGCGCTCGGCTGTAATCAGCCCGGCCGCCAGCGCGGCTTCGCGCACGCCTTCGATCATCGCGGTGAAAGTCTTGCCGGTGAAGCCTTCGACCAGGGCCGGGCGGCTGGCATCCACGTACACCATGCGTGGCGATACCCGTACCGCGTCAAAGCCGGCCCGCACCAGCAGCGGATATACCTGGCGCCCGACCAGCGCGTTGCCGCCGGCTGCCCGCTGCAGGCTCACCTGACACTGGATGGCAGCGTCGGCGGCGGCACTGGCGGGGTGGAAGCAGGTCGATCCATGGTCGCCTTCAATCACCGTGATGCTGCCGCCCGGCTTGATCAGCGCCTTCAGAAGTTTCAGTGCCGCGATTGGCTGTGCCAGGTGCTCCAGCACGAAGCACACGAAAACGTGATCAAACGATGCGGGGCCGAACGGCAGTGCGAAAATGTCCGCCTGTCGGAAGCTCACGTTGGCTAGACCTGCCGCTTGACACTGCTGCCGCGCCCGGGCCAGTGACGCCGCCGAGATATCGATCGAGGTGAAGCGTGCCTGCGGGCTTTGCCGGGCCAGTGTCACGGTCTGGGAACCGACGCCGCAACCGGCTTCGAGCACGTGGCAGCCGGGCGGGTAGCGGGTATCGGCATGCAGCAATTCGACCAGGGTGTTGGCCTGATCCTGCAGACGCTGGTTTTCCGGCGCGGCGTAGCCGTGTACGTAGGCCTGGTTCATGGGTTCACTCATTGCGACATGTGGCTCCGGGGTCGGCAATGGATTCCGGCCACAGGCAAGCGGTGCGCTTGCGTCATGTGCCGCCATGGCGCATCAACGCCAGCAGCAGGCCGAGCAGCGCGGCGATCGCCAGCACGCCGCCGGCGACGCCCAGCCGGACCAGGCGACCCCGCATCACTTCGACGCGGGCCACGAGCTGGGCGTTTTGCTCGGCCAGTGCCTTGATCAGCTCGGAGGAGGCGAGCATCTGGCCGTGCAGGTCGCTTACCGCGGCCTCGATGGCAAGCGCGCGGGCTTCGAGCGCGGCGACCGCCTGCGCCTCGGGGGAGGACACCCGCTCCGCTGGCGTCACCGGCGCATCCGGCGGCGCGGCATTGTTGCCCACGGTACTCCATAGTTTCCTGGCGCCGTCGGCAAGCTTGGGCGCGTTGCTGATGACTTCCGACCAGGGAACGCTTTGCAGTACCGCAAGCCAGGGAATGGCCATGAATTCGAATCCTGAAAACGGGTTGATGCAGGTGCATCAAATCAAGGATGGCAATGATGCACCAGAACCGTGACCCGCAAGCTTCGGCGCGCGATGAAAGCGATGGATCCGGTTCAGCGCCTGGCGCGATCCGCAGCCAGCGCATGATCCGGTGCGGCGATTGGCAGCGACGCCTTGGGGCGCAGGCAAGCCTGCATGTGCCGATGGTTTGGGGTTCACCCGACTAGCGACCCTGCCCCCGCCCCGGGTTCAGGCGATCCATCACTTCGGCTGCGCTCAGCACGTCGCCGAACTGCTGAATGAAGGTTTCAAGCGTCGCACGGTGCTCATCATCGGACAGCGCCGCGCAACAGTCGGACAGCATCACCACCTTGAAGTCGAGCATCATGGCATCGCGCGCGGTGGATTCACAGCAAACGTTGGTCTTGGTGCCGGCGATCAGGAGAGTGTCGATGCCAAAGTTGCGCAGCATCGGCTCCAGCGTGGACGAGCCCGCGATCAGGGCGCTGTAACGGTTCTTGATGAGCGTCACGTCGTCGGGCGCGGTTTCCAGTTCGTGCCATACGCTCTGGCGGCCGGGTGTCAGGCTTGCCATTGTGCGCGTACGCACCGGGCCTGCGACGACGTGATTGAAGAAAAGTTCCCAGTCGCTCTTGTTGCCCTGTTGCGTGTTGGCGTGCAATACCCAGAACACCGGTACGCCGAGGGCGCGCAACTCTCGGGTGAGGGCGTTGATGGGCGGCACGATGGCGCGCGCCAGAGGCACTTCGGCCGGGGCGCCGGGTTCGCAAAAGGTGCCTTGCATGTCGATCACCAGGAGGGCAGTGCGCTGCGGGTCGAGCGTATCGAACCAGTGCAGCTTGCCGCGGCGGGCGACGACGCGTTCGACGATATGCGGGCGAATGGCTGCGTCATGCATGCGATGAATTCCTGAAAGTGTGGATGCGGTCACAACGCACCGATGCTTTCAAGCGCGGCGCGTACCTCGGCCACGCCTTCGTCGGACAGCGGCGCCTGCGGCGCCAGCGGGTCACCCACCGCATAGCCCTGCAATTTGAGGCCGCCCTTGATGCAGGCTGCCAGCGCGTGTTTGGCAAAGGCCTGGTTCAGGCTCCACAGCGGTTTCTGCAGCTCCATGGCGCGTGCCCAATCGCCTGTTTTGCACACTTCATAGAGCGCCACGCTCTGGCGCGGTGCCACGCAGGCGGGGCCGGCCATCCAGCCGACCCCGCCGATCATCATCACGCAGGCCGGAATGTGCGCCGAGGCGGCGAATACCTGCATGCGGCCTTCCACTTTGTTGATGATCGACAGCAAGCGTCCGGTATTGAACGAGGCGTCCTTGATGTAGCCGATGTTGTCGATGCGGCTCAAGCGATCGATCACCGGCAGGCTCAGGTCGGAGCGCTGGAAATTCGGGTTGGTGTAGAGCACCATCGGCAGCGCGACCGCAGCGGCGATCGCCTTGAAATAGCTGTATACGCCCTCATCGCTGATCGGAAAATAGGCTTCGAGAATCGCCAGGATGCCGTCGCAACCCATGCTCGCATAGTCGCGCGCCTGCGCGGTGGCGTCCGCAATGGTGGTGGCCGCCACGCCGGCCACCACCGGCACCCGCCCGGCAGCCGCTTCGATCACCACCTCAACCACGCGGCGCCGCTGCGCCTGCGACAGATAGGCGAATTCGCCGGTCGAGCCCAGCGGGGTGATGCCGTGCACACCGGCCTGGATGAAATCGTCGGTCATGCGCGCCAGGACCTCGGCATCCACCGTGCCGTCGCCCCGGATCGGCGAGACGATGTAGGGGAATACGCCATGAAAGGCGGAGTGGGGGGCGGTCATGGGGCGGGCTTTCGATGAGATGAACGGAGCGTGAAAAAGGAGGCAGGAAGAGGCGGTACCGCCGACGGCGCGGTCGCTGCCGGTCTGCTTTCATGCAGCGCCTTTGCGGTGGCGACGCCACGCCTGGTCACATTGTGGACGCCTTTGCCAAACCGGCGTCGCTACCCGGCATGGCATCGGCTTTCGATCCACGCGGCATAGGCTTCGTCGATGCGGTCAATCGCGCATGCATGGATGGCCGGCAGTTCGTAGCTATGAAGTTCATGAATCGCCTGCTCTACCGCCTCATACATGGCAGCCCTGGTCTTGAAAAGAATACGAAACTCAGGCTCGTTGGCAAGCGTGCCGTTCCAGGTGTAGAAGCTTTCGATGGCGGAGATCTGCGCGCAGGCGGCGAGGCCGCGTTCGACCAGCGCTCCAGCCATCTGCCTGGCTTCGGTCTGGCTGCCGACGGTGGTGAAAACGGCCATGAAAGTCATTGCTGGGGCTCTCGGATAAATGAACGCCGTACTGGCGTGGAAGCGCAGGCCTCGTGCGCTGTCATGCCATCACCAGAAGATCTGGCCATTGACATACCAGCTCTTGAAAAATCTAGTCACCACGAAAACCGACAGCATCGCGTAGGAGACCAGATTCGCGCGATTTACCGAGCGTGCGATTTCCGCTCGGTCGACGCCAGCCAGACGCCAGCGCGTGTAGGCGGCTTCAATGGTTCTGGAAAGGTGGAAAAGCGGAACGAAAAGCAGCAGTGTGACTGCGCTCGAGACGGCGCCTTCGGTGGACCCGAACGGCGTGGTGAGAACCGGCACCACTATGCCGGCCAAGGTCGACAATAGGTTCGCGGCGAACGCGGTTGCAAGAGCGCGCCGATAAGCCAGCCGCAGGTCGCCGCGAAGAACCCACGCCTCGACTACGACAATCGGGATGAACAGCAAGACGCTCCACGCGAGAGAGTAGGCGCCGATCGGTACGCCCGCGTTCGCCGCGGCGATTGCAGGAAGCAGCATGAGGAAGATGAAGAGCTGCGGCTTTGGTGACGCTTGCAATGACGGTGGCTGTTCGCGCTGTGCGCCGTGCGTTTTGGCTTCCTCGTGCGCGAGGCTGGTGGGCATGATGATCTACGTGGCGGTCGCGGGGGCAGCCCGTAGCTTGCCACAGGCAGTGCCGGGTGTGGGGGCATGCGTGGTACCCAAGGCCTGAAAGACGTGGCGCGGCGTGCCCGGGCCGGGTTCCGGATTCAGGCGCGGGCCTTGGGGCCGCGTCTGATCCTGGATCTGGAGCGCTGCCGCCTGCAGCGAAACCCTCTTCTTGCCAACTGCGACCTGCTGTTGCCCAGCTCCCGGACGATCCGGTCGATCCCTAAACGCGGGTGTCGGCGGAGAAAATCAAACTGCCGGTGACGATCGTGATCGTTGCGAGGCCGAATCCGACGAGGATGCCGAAGGCGGCACCAAAGGCAGCGACTGCGGACAGGCCCACGGCGATGCCGGCCATGGGAGCGATGAATGCCTGATACTTTTTCATGGTGGTTTCCCCTCGGATTCCGGTGCCCGGTGTTGCGACCGGGACTGCGTGTGTGAATGAACCTGCGATGGCTTATTTGTACGCCTCGAATGGGAGCGCCGAAAGGTGACGCAGGGTCACACAAGTGCGCAAACGCACCAGAAACTGGAACGCAGGTCTAAAGATGTGGAAAAAGTCGCACTTTCACAGTGCTGGCCGATTCGATTTGCCGCGGTTCAGCGACCTCGCCGGTGCGAACAGGGAAAAACAGGACTCCCGAAGGAGCCCTTTGATAACCACATATGCGGTTGCGGCCCGAAGAGGCGGGCCAGCTTTAGTCTCAGTCGAGGCCCATGCAGTTGGCGTATTAGGTGACAGTCGCCGGCCAGTCGGAGAATACGCCGAGGACCTTGACATCCTTCGCCAGCACGTCGAGCGCCTTGTACATGTCGCTATCCTTCTTGATCGCCTTGCCGGTCGCGTCGAAGTCGTAGTAGAAGTCGCCTTTTTACGCGCCCAGGCGCAGATCGGAGCGCTCGAGGGCCAACGTGATGATGTCGAAGTCCATCGCCTTGAGGTCCTTGGCCAGCTTGGACGGCACCACGCGATTATTCGCATCGACCGCCAGCAGCGCCGGCATCGGCGGGGCGATGATGCGCACGCCACGCTGCTTCAACATCCTGAAGTATTCCATCCGTTCCATCGTGTTGTAGGGCGTCTGGATGATGATGTCGTTGACCGGGTCGGTCGAGTTGAAATCGAGCAGGTAGACCGCCTGCCTGCCGTAGCGGGTGTGGTCGATCCAGTACAGCACGTCTTCCACGTTGAACGACTGCGCCCACGACTCACGCGGTTTCACGCCCTCGTCTGCAAGAACGTCGGCGAACGCCTGCGCATAGTTCTGCTGCGGCGTGCGGGTCGTCGGGTGCTTGAACACCTCGTCGATGCGCTTCTTGCCGGTGGCCGGGTCGATCACGCTTTCCTTCAGTTCGGGGGTGTGCTTGACGCCATTGCGCTGGTTCAGTTCGATGCTTTCGCGCAGCGTCATCAGGGTGCCGCGGCCAGTGTAGACATCGGTGCGCCAGGAGGCGGTGCCGCCCAGGTACTGGGCAGCGGTGCGTGCGCTCGGGTTGGAGGCGTCCATCTTGCCGCTGAGGGTCTTGAACTCCGCCAGGGTCAGGTCGGATGCGCGGCATTCGGCGCTCGCAGCGGTCAGGCGGTTGCCGCCGGCATCGAAGGTGGCCGGCTTGAATTTGGTGGTGCACTTGTCGGCCAGGGGCGTCACCAGGATATTGGTGGTGGTGTGCAGGTCGTTTTCCGCGTGTCGGCAAACCAGATGACCGTCCCGGGTGAAGGTGACATCGCACTCGACGATGCCGGCGCCCATGCGGGCGGCCGCCTGATACGACTCCCTGGTGTGCTCGGGAAACTGCATTGCGGCGCCGCGATGGCCGATCGAAAAGTCGCTGCGCTGGAACGGGCCGGCTTTGCATTGCATCAGCTTGTCCTTCAACGCGCCGGGTCCATTCCGTCCACCAGATAGAACGGGCGCGGGCCGAGTTGAATCGAGTCGTCCTGGCGGTCGTGGTCGTGGTCGTGGCCGTGGCCGTGGCCGTGGTCGCGATCGGCAAACGCAAATGTGGGTAGAAGGCAGGCCGTGGCGGCAACGGCGAGCAGGGATAGCGAGAGACGCATGGAAGCTCCTTGAAAATGGCGATGGGCGCGACGAAGGCATGACGACGACCTCCCGTCGTCACATGGCGGAAGATAGTGCGCGCCGATGACCATGCAATGACGGCGGCATATGCCATTCGGCTCACTTCGTCGTAGTTCCTGGTGGTCGCAAGAGGCGCTGTGACCGGCGCCCGAAGCGCGCGTAGTCGTTGAGCGCATTACACCGGTGATGGGCTGCGGCAGCCTTGTTTGCGGCAGCGCCAAGCTGTTCCTTTTGTTTCGACCAGCAGCCGCTTGCCGCTAAACAACGCAACAATGAAATCCGGCAGGTCGCGCCGCCGCGTGCCGTTCTTCCGCTACGCAATGACAAACCCCGAGGTGCTGATTTTTCTCCCACCGAGCGACCGCGACATGGGCGCCTGCGCCGATACTGCGGCCTGCTCCGGGGTTCCATACTTGCATTGTCGCAAGCGTGTTCGCCGTGCTGACTTATTGAGTAGTCAGGGCCGTCACCGTGGATAAATCTCCCGGCGCCTCACAGGAAGAATCACTGACAACCCGTCTGCCCGGATTGCGTGAGGGCCGCGCGAAGTATTTGCGCAAAGCTAAACCTGAGCGGCTTCCTGCAGCACCCGGGCGGCCCATTGATTCAGGCTCACGCCGTGGGCTTGGGCCGCTATCAGCGCGGCACTGTGTATCTCGGGGGCTACCCGTAGCATCAGCTTGCCGCTGGCGGGCTTGAGCGGCTCCCTGCCGGCTTTGGCGCAGTCTGAAACGTAGAAATCCACCGCGTTGTGGAAATCCTGCGTCAACTGCGCAACCGTCTCACCCTCAAAGCTGATGCTGGTCGTGGCAGGCAAGCCCAGCACCTTGCCCCAAAAAATGCCGTCCTTTTCATCGAACTCGATACGGGCGGTGTAGCCCTTGTAGTTCATGCTGCTCATACCTTCACTCCCGTTGCCGTAAGCCAATCCTTGATTTCCCTGATTTGGTACTGTTTCGCCTCCTTGCCCGGATGCGGACGGTGGGCGTGCTTTACGCCACCGCCGAGTAGCAAGGCCACCCGCGAGCCATCGCCTTCGCGCACTTCGCCACCCAAAGCAATGACAAGCGCCTCAATGTCTGAAAACCTGATGCTGCTTGAAACAGGTTTGGCGAATATCGCCTTCAGAGTCCTGGTGTGCTTGCTGTTCATGATAGCAATTGTCGCAAATCCATGGAAAAATGCAATCATTATTTGATAGCAAATTGTGCTCACGGTCAAGGGAATGTTGGCACCGCCTGAATTTTGCAACAACGACCGATATGACTGCGTGTGATGCAATGACGAGTTGTCGACGCCGGCCGAAAATGACAAGCGAACCTGCGGAAGTCCAGTTGGGCAACGACCACGGTGTTTGACCCATCCGGCGCGGAAGAGAACATCCCGGACGCTAATCGACATTCCTCCGGCCGCGGTGGTCAATATTCACCTGGCGCCAACAACCCGACACGCGCGCCGCTGCGCAGCCAACCTACAAACATTCCTTCCCAACCACTCTGCGGAGGTCGCCATGCCTTGACGACATTTCAGAACCGTACAATCCCGCGTTACGCAACACCGACCAACCCGCGCCGGTCAGGTTGCGCCGAAGCGCCCGGTCACGTTGCCGAAATCACCGGTCACGTTCCGCCGACGCCAACGGTCACGTGTAACCGAAACGACCAGTCTCGTTCGCCGAAATTCGCGCAGCACCGCAAGTCAACCGGCAAGAGGTTCATGTAACCAACCCAGGCAAGGAGCTTATCCATGACCAACAGGCTCCCGGCTCGCGCGTTCACGCGCGAGGAAATGATGCGGCGCGTCGCCATGTTCAGCGACCTCAAGGGCTTCAGCAGCGGGTTTTCGGACACGCTGGTGCCGAACACCCATCGCACGCTCTACAACGTGATGGGCTTCACGCCGCCGCCCAACGGCGAGCGCTCGCCGGTGGGGGCGGATGCGGCCCGCAATTGCGCGATCCAGGTGGCCGAAGGCTTCAACCTGGCTTACGTGCACTGCAAGCCGGGCAACGGGCCGGTGATGCACAACCACGACACCAGCGAAACCTTCATCCCGATGACCGGGCGCTGGCGCTGTTCCTGGAACGAGGACGACACCATGCATGTGGAGGTGGGGCCGTTCGACCTGGTATCGTTTCCGCCCGGCGCGGCGCGGCGCTTCGAGAACATCACGCAAGGCGAGCCGGACGCCACGCATGTGTTGATGGTGATCGTTTCCGGCAACGCGCCAGTGGCGGAAACAACCGAGCGGGCCCAGGCACTGATCCGGCAGTACACGCCGGCCTGAGGGGCCGGCTCGGGCTGGCGTGAAGCGGGCTTGAACAAGCGACGCCGGGCTCACGGCGTCGCGATACGCATGCAAAGGAGAGCGGACATGACAAGATCGACAGGGGTGCGCCTGATTGGCGCGGTGTGGCTGCTGGCCAGCCTGAGCGCCGCGGTGGCAGTCGCGCAGGACTACCCGCGCCGGCCCATCAGCATCGTCGTGCCCGGCACCTCGGGTGGCAGCCCGGACGTGATGGCGCGCCTGTTCGCCCAGCGCCTGAGCGAAGCGATGGGCCAGCAGGTGGTGGTCGACACCGTGCCCGGCGCCAGCGGCATCATCGGCGTGCAGAAGGTGGTGCGTGCGCCGGCCGATGGCTACACCGTGCTGTACGGTTTCAACCAGCTGGTCACCATGAATCCGCACCTGATTCCCAACCTGCCCTATAACCCGGAGCGCGACCTGGCGCCGGTCTCGATACTGGCGGACCTGGGCTATGTATGGATCGCCAACAACGACCTGCCCGCCAACACCGTCGCCGAATGGATCACGCTGGCCAGGGCGCAGCCCGGCAAGCTCTCGTTCGGCACCACCGGTCCCGGCAGCGCCGCCAACCTGGGTGGCGAATTGTTCATGGAACAAACCGGCACCAGAATCCTGGCGGTGGCCTACAAGGGCAACTCCAACCCGGACCTGATCGCCGGCATCATCAACCTGAAGATGGAGCCCTACACCACCGCGATACCGCTGATCGAGTCGAAAAGAGTCAAGGCGCTGGCGATCACCGGCGCGGCGCGCTTAGCCGTCATGCCGAACGTGCCGACCATGGCGGAAGCCCTGCCGGGCTACGTGATCACCGGCTGGCATGCCGTGTGGCTGCCTGCCAATACGCCACAGGCGATTGTCGA
>JAYTDE010000850.1:0-1727 GCA_043736195.1 Burkholderiales bacterium
ATCGCACCAATTCAATTCGCGCGCAAACCCATTGAACCGGCGTCTAGTCCCGCCTCAAGCGGCGGATTGGACGATCTCGATGCTGACTCCATCGGGTGCAGCCACGTAGCACAGCACCAGACCGGGCTTGAAGTCCCATGGTTCCACGGCCGTGCGCACACCCTTGCCCTTGAGCTTGTCGCAAAACGCTCGCAGGTCGCCGCGGTAGGTAAAGCCGAAATGGTCGATGCCCCACTCGTCGTGGCTGGAATAGGCATCGAAATGCCGCATCGGCCGGGTCTCGGCAGGCTCTTCGCCCGGCCGCTGGCCGCGAATCACGATCGTCAGGCCGTTCACCTTCACATCGACCTGCGGCGCGCCGCGCAGGCTCTCCTGCACGTGGGTGATTTCGCCATCGAAAATGTCGCAATACCATTGCGCAGCGGCGTGCGCGTCGCGGCTGATCAGGTGAATGTGGTCGATGACAAGTAGCTCATTCATGCGGGTTGTGCCTCTTCAATAAGCGGGTCGGGCGCGTTTGCCCGCTACGCGCAACAGCAAGCGCGAGTACAGCCGATGGAAGCCCAGTAGCGCTATGAAAAGCCAGCCCATGCCGGCCTTCCGACCGCCCCGATGCGGGCGCGACACGACCGCCGAGCCGAAGTGAAGGCGGGTGGCGACAGCCTCAGTACCGCCACCGACCGGAGAGGCCATGAGCCAGGATCTGGTGCGGCCGGTGAAGTCAGCCAACAACAGCTCGGATGCGGATTGTCCTTCCACACGCCAGGCCGCGAAGCGGTCGGCGCTGCCGTTGGCAAGCTGCCTGGCCTCACCATCGGTTGAGGGCTTCGACGCCAGATGCTTGAGGATTGTTCGCTCCACCTTGAACAGGGGCGAGGTGTAAAAGGCTTCGATAAAAACCGCTTGCGAGACCCGGCCCGCTACCTCGATCACATAGCAATCCGCATAGCCTTTGTCGTCCTTGTACTTGCGAAGCAAGGAGTCGGGCGGTACTTCACATGGCTTGATGGTTGTCATTCGAGGGCTTTGGTGCGGCCGGCAACAGGCATGGCAACCCTGTGTGTTGTCTTTGTCCAACGCCTGCCTGCATCAGCGCGAGACCAGCAAGCGCAGCGCCATTGGTTGAGCATCCGGTGCATGGCATGGTTTGGCGTCATTGCAAGTTTCGGCGCCGGGCAATTTCAAAAATGCTCACTATTCTTTCCGACACGACGTCTGAACGATCAATTCGACAATGCTCCGTGATCGACGCCCCTGTTTTCAATGTGCCGACTGAGCCCATGCCCGTAAAAACAAGAGCTCGCACTCGTCGGATGAACTTGTTGTCTTTTCTCATAAGGAAAGCGTGGAACGTATTGCTGACACCGAACGAGGAATTCCGGTGCGGCTGCAGGCTGTCGGTTGCAATGCAAAGCCGGGTGTCGCATTCGGCGGTGGGCGTGCTTTCATGGCGCAAGCACAACCAGGCGAGGAAAGTAGCTTTGGTACCTGCCACGGTCACGTGTCAACACGCTCAAATTCGATACAGCGGCATGTGCTCCGATGTAGAAGTCCGGCAACGGTAGCTGCTTGCCGCCGCCTCGGCGGCGATATGCAGCGAAGGCGCGGGCCGTCAGCGCCGCGCAGGCCCACGGAAGTGGGCTGCGCAAGGTTTCATAGACGTCCAGCAAATTGTCGAGCGCCGCGACGTCCGGATCGGGGACAAGCAGTTCCGTGTAGATGACGAG
>JAYTDE010000851.1:0-3576 GCA_043736195.1 Burkholderiales bacterium
GCGAAATCTCCCTCCCCTTCAAGGGGAGGGCCGGGGTGGGGATGGGGAATTTCGGCGTGTTGGTAGTATCTGTGCGATCCGATTCCCCCCTCCAACTCCACCCTTGAAGGGGGGAGAGTGAGGTCAGTTCGTCCCTTGGCATGCGGGCTGAACCTTGTGGCTAATCATGACAAGTTTTGAAAATCGGGAGCCGACCGTGAACATCCTCGACAAATTTTCACTCAAGGGCAAGACCGCGATCGTCACCGGCGCCGGTGGCGGCATCGGGCGCGCCATTTGCGTGGCCTACGCCGAAGCAGGTGCGGCGGTTGCCTGTGTCGACCTCAACCTGGCGCATGTGACCGAGACGGTGGCCGCGATCACCGCGGCGGGTGGCCGTGCCTTGGCTGTCGAGTGCGATGTCGCTTCAGAGGCGGCAACCCGCACGGCGGTCGAGCGCACCGTCGCTGCGTATGGCTCGCTGCATGTGCTGCTCAACGGCGCCGCCGGCAGCGACCCCACCGGCACCGTGCTCGACTACGACCTCACCCAATGGAACCAGGTGTTCGCCATCAATGTGGGCGGCGCCTTCCTGATGAGCAAATGGGCGATCCCGCATATCACGCGCGCCGGCGGTGGCTCGATCATTCACATCGCCTCGCAAATGGGTTCGGTCGGCGCGCCGGCGCGCGTTGCGTATTGCGCCAGCAAGGGTGCGCTGATCCAGTTGGCCAAGGTGATGGCGATGGACCATGCAGCCGCCAACATTCGCGTCAATACCCTGTCGCCGGGTGCGGTGGAGACCGATCGCATGATTTTGCGTGCCGGCAGCATGGAAAGCGCGCGCGAGCGCTTCGGTCCCAAGCATGTGCTGGGCCGGCTCGGGCTGCCGATTGAACTTGCGCCTGCCGCCTTGTTTCTGGCGTCGGACGCGTCGAGCTTCATGACCGGCGCCGATCTGCTGGTCGATGGCGGCTACAACGCCTGGTAGGCGCGCGGGCGTGGTGCCTGGCAATCATCAAACAATTTCTGCGAGGGTGTGATGAAACTCGGTCTTGAAGGCAGGTCGGTGCTGATCACCGGCGCATCCAGGGGCATTGGCCTGGCAACCGCGCACGCGTTCGCCGCCGAAGGCTGCGCGCTGCATCTGGCGGCGCGTTCAGCGGAGTTGCTGGAGGCGGCGCGTGACGCATTGTCGCGCCAGCATGGGGTGGCGGTGTCGGTCCATGCACTGGATCTTTCGCTGTCGGAGAACATGGTGCGCCTGGCCGAACAGTGTGGGGAGGCCGACATCCTGATCAACAACGCCGGCGAGGTGCCGTCCGGCCCGATCGAGTCGCTCACCGAAGCCGACTGGCGGCGCGGCTATGACTTGAAGCTCTTCGGCTACATCAACCTGACGCGCGAGATGTATTTGCGCATGAAGGCGCGCCGGCGCGGCGTGATCATCAACGACATCGGCAACTCCGGCGAGAACTGGGACTACAACTACATCGCCGGCAGCACCGGCAACGCGGCGCTGATGGCCTTCACCCGCGCCTTGGGCGGTGCCAGCCTGGATTTCGGCGTGCGGGTGGTTGGCGTCAACCCGGGGCCGGTGAAAACCGATCGCATGGTGAAAATCAACAAGCGGCGTGCCGTCGACCTGTATGGTGACGAAAGTCGCTGGCAGGAAATGACCAGCCACTTTCCCGGTGGCCGGCCGGCGGAGGCTTCCGAGGTGGCCGACCTGATGGTCTTCCTGGCCTCGCCGCGCGCCGCCTACATCAGCGGCACGGTGGTGACCATCGACGGCGGCATTGCCTCGCGTGGCTCGGTCATCAAGGTCGGAGCCAACGCCGCTGCGCAGGCTTGAGCCTCACGCAGGTGCGTAACTGTTTGCCGATCAGGGGGAACTCATGAGCATTGCCAGAACCGACGACGGAGTCAATCTCCATTACGAGGAAGCCGGCAGCGGCACACCGATCGTTTTCGTGCACGAGTTCGGCGGGGGCTATCGCAGCTGGGAGCCGCAGATGCGTTATTTCTCGCGCCGCTATCGCGCCATCGCATTTGCCGCGCGCGGCTATCCGCCGTCGGATGTGCCGCCCGACATGGAAGCCTATTCACAAGTGCGCGCGGCGCAGGATATTGCCGCGGTGATGGACGCCGCCGGCATCAATCGCGCACATATCGTCGGGCTGTCGATGGGCGGGTTCGCGACCCTGCATTTCGGGCTGGAGTCGCCGCAGCGCGCTTGGTCACTGGTGGTGGCCGGCGCCGGTTACGGCGCCGAGAAGCAGCATGAAGACTACTTTCGTGCGGTCTCGCTCGAGGTGGCGCGGCAGTTCGAAACCCAGGGCAGCGAAACCTTCGCCAAGACCTATTCCCTGGGCGCTTCGCGGGTGCAGTTCCAGAACAAGGACCCGCGCGGCTGGCAGGAATTCGCACGCATGCTGGGCGAGCATTCCGCATTGGGCGCGGCCAACACCATGCGCGGCGTGCAGGCCCGCCGGCCGTCGATTTATGACCTGGAAGAGCGTCTGAAAAAGATGATGGTGCCGACGCTCGTGATGGTGGGCGACGAGGACGACCATTGCCTGCAACCCGGCATCTTCCTCAAGAAAACCCTGCCTGCCTCCGGCCTCCTGGTGCTGCCCAAGACCGGCCACACCCTTAATCTCGAGGAGCCTGACACCTTCAACCGCTGCGTGGCCGACTTCCTGGCGCAGGTCGAGGCGGGGAAGTGGCCGGTGCGCGACCCGCGTGCGATTCCGGCGCAGATCATGAAGACGGCGTAGCTTGAAAAACGACCGGCGCACCGGCCGCGAAAAACTCAAATCGGCGTGGCCAAGAGCGTCGGAATCAATCCGCTGTCGGCAATCACCAGCACCGACCGGATGCGAGCCGCGTCATCGCGCATGCCGAACCCGATCCTGTAACGGCCGACCGAAAACAGCCGCGATACGCCTTCCATGTCGGTCTGGAACAGGCTGTAGCCCGCTTCGATGGTCCAAACACCGGCAACCTCGCCGCAAAACCGCGGCGCGCCGATCACATGCCGGTCCCAGTGCAGGTTGTATTCGTTGACATTGCGGTAGGAGGCGATGCGATCGCGCAACATGTTCTTGTTGTCGCACCAGATCAGCACGTTGGGCAGCCCCTGCTCGACGTTCTCGCGGGTCACCACCTTGTAGTCGCAGGCTTCGTCGAACAATTCGACCCACTCTTCGAGGCGGTCTTCGTCGATCAGAAGCGCATATTCCGCCAGCAGATCGGCTACGGCATGACGAACCAGCTCGGGAACTCTCACCGTATGCCTCCCGGGGGCTCGACGCCCATCAGTTCAGCCCAGTAGGACCAGAAGCCGCGCACCGGGGTCTCTGTCACGCGGTGCGTCAGGTCCTTGAGCGGGCCGCGACCGCCCATCTCGATGACGTTGCAGGCCTGCCGCTCATTGCCGGTGGCTTTCTGCACCAGCTCAATGGCCTCGCCATCTTCCATGCTGACGAATCCCGCCGGGCCTACCAGGTTGGCGGAAATCAGGCGGTGGCGCACCTGTTCCTCGGTATCGTCGACATAGCCGAACAGGGTCTGGAACACTTCATGGCGATCCAC
>JAYTDE010000852.1:0-1828 GCA_043736195.1 Burkholderiales bacterium
ATTCCTCAATCATCGCGCCGAGAATCACCCGCAAAGCCGCTGTGGCTGCGGTTCTCGGGGTTTTCGATCAGGCACTATATAGTCGAAGGTCGGGCATCAGTGGGGGCTGATGTCGGTTGCACCAGCGCGGCGCGGCTTGTTTGGGGCGTGTTTGCGGGGAGATGCAATTGCTGCGCAAGGACGACTTTGCCTGGCTGCTCGGCAGCCTGTGCCAGGTGTTGCGGCTGCCATACGACGCCCGACTGGCCGAACAGGCGTTTCCGCCCCCCCATGACCGGGCCAGGCTATTGGTCGCGATCGCAGAGTTGGGCATGCGCGCCGGTGCGGTCGATGGCGGCCCGGATGGCGCGACACCCATGCCATGCGTGGCGTTTCTGCGTGATGCGTCGACTGTCGCATTGGTGGCAGACGGCCTAGCCGCGCACGCCGCTGCGGCCGCCGCTGCGCCCGCGATTCCGGTGCTGGTGTTCAAGGCCGATGCCGAACGCGTTCTGTACTTCGCGCCGCGCAGCAAGGAGGCGACCATCGCCTCGCGCGCGGAGTTTTCCCAAGCCTGCGAGCCCGGCATGCTGCTGGTGGCGCGCGCGGCACCGGCCGAGACTGTCGACGATGAAGGCCAGCCGCTGGCGCGGCCCAAGTTCGGCTTCCGCTGGTTTGTGCCGGAGCTCTTAAAGCACAAGGGCATCTGGCGCCAGGTGCTGCTGGCCAGCCTGGCGATTCAGCTGGTCGGTTTGGCCACGCCGCTTTTCACCCAGGTGATCATCGACAAGGTGGTGGTGCACCAGACCCGGAGCACCCTTTGGGCGGTGGGGGTGGCGCTGGCCATGTTCATGCTGTTTTCCGCGCTGATGACCTGGATGCGCCAGTACCTGGTGCTGCACACCGGCAACCGCATCGATGCGGTGCTGGGGCAGGATGTGTTTCGCCACCTGCTGCGCCTGCCATTGCCTTATTTCGAACAGCGCCCCACCGGCACCCTGGTAGCGCGCCTGCAGGGGATTGAAAACATCCGCCAGTTTGTGGCCGGCGCGGCGGTGACGCTGTTGCTTGACTGCCCGTTTCTGCTGATCTTTTTAGGCGTGATGTTCTGGTATTCCTGGCAGCTCACCTTGATCGCGCTTACGGCCATGCTTCTGATCGCCGGTCTGTCGCTGGCGGTCACGCCGGTGTTCCGCGCGCGCCTGGACCAGCAGTTTTTGCACGGTGCGCGCGCCCAGGCCTTTGTGACCGAATACGTGAGCGGCATGCAAACGGTGAAAAGCCTGCAAATGGAACCGGTGCTGGAGGAACGTTATGGCGATTATCTGGCGCGCTACCTCGCCGCCGGCTTCGCCACGCGGCAACTGGCCAACACCTATGGCACCTTCGCCCATGCGCTGGAGCAGGCGATGACGCTCGCCATCCTGGTATTCGGCGCGCTCCTGGTGATCGACGCGGCCAACGGCGCACAGGCCGGTGCCACGCCGTTCACCATCGGCATGCTGGTGGCGTTTCAGATGTTCGCCTCACGCATGAGCCAGCCGCTGTTGCGCCTGGTGGGCCTGTGGCAGGAGTTTCAGCAAGCCAGCGTCAGCGTCAAGCGCCTGGGCGACGTGATGGACATGCCGGCGGAAAACTACAGCCTGGCGCCGCGGCGCGTGGATGTGGAAGGTCCACGCGGGCGGGTCGAGGTGAGCGGCCTGAGCTTTCGCTACAGCGCCGCGCATCCGTGGCTGTATCGCAATCTCGACATGCTGTTCGCGCCGGGTGAGCTCTCGGTGGTGACCGGGCCTTCGGGTTGCGGCAAGAGCACCCTGGCCAAGTTGATGCAGGGGTTCTACCCGCCGGC
>JAYTDE010000853.1:0-18099 GCA_043736195.1 Burkholderiales bacterium
CGGCTGGTTCATCGATGAGCAGTGCGTCGACAGCATGTTGAAACAAGGCACCTGGTGGGTGCCGACCTTGGCCCTGGTGCCGCTGTCGCTGGAGCACCGCAAGGCCAACACCGCCTGGGACAAGCAGCAACTGGCGAATGAGGCGGTCAAGGAACACGAGATTTTCGAGCGCATGCAAAAGCAGATCCCGCTGTGGAAAGATGCGGTGAAGCGCGGCGTGAAAGTGGCCTTCGGCACCGACCAGTCGCACCGGCTGCTGGTGGGTGAAAACATGGTCGAGTTTCGCTTCATGGTCGATTGGCTGGGCATGACGCCGATGCAGGCGCTGGTGTCGGCGACCAGTCGCGCTGCAGAGTGTATCGGCCGCGGCGATGTCGGCGTGCTGGAGGCCGGGCGCTATGCCGATGTGCTGGTGGTCGATGGCGATCCGCTGGCCGACATCCGCGTTCTTGAAGAGCGCACGCGCCTGAAACTGGTGATGCAGGCCGGTCGCGCCTACACCAACACACTCTGAGGATCTTCATGTTTCCCAAGGACCTGCTGGACAAAGCCGCGCGCGCGCTGAACGCCGCCCAGGCCGCGAATGTGCGCATCGCCACCGCCGAAACCTGCACTGCGGGCCTGGTGTCGGGATGCATCACCTCGGTCTCCGGCGCCTCGAAAACCTTCGAGCGCGGCTTCGTTTTGTATCACGACTCGGCCAAGGCCACCGGCTTAGGCGTTGCCGAAGAAGTGTCACGCGCCCACGGCGCTGTCAGTGCGGAGGTGACCCAGGGCCTGGCCGAAGGCGCGCTCAAGAATTCCGGCGCCGGTGTGGCGGTGGCGGTGACGGGCTATGCCGGCCCGGGCGGCGGCAACGAGAAGAACCCGGTCGGCACCTGCTACATCGCCGCTGCTCGCCATGGCGCGGCGACCCTGGTTGAGCGCCATGTATTTCCCGGCGATCGCGATGGCGTGCGCTTAGCCGCAGTGGGTGCCGCGCTCGACCTGATCGTCAAGCGCCTGGCCTGACAGGCATGACTTCCCCGCCTGCGCCTCGCAGGGGCGAGCGACGCTCGCCGATCCCGGTCACCGTGCTGTGCGGCGCGCTGGGTGCCGGCAAGACAACCCTGCTCAATGCCGCGCTGCGCGGCGTCTTGACCAACGTGGCGGTGGTGGTCAACGAGTTCGGCGCCATCGGCATCGACAATGATCTGATCGAAGCCGCCAGCGAGGACGTGGTGTTGCTGCCCGGCGGCTGCGTCTGCTGCCAGGTGCGTGCCGATCTGGCGGTGGCCTTGTTGCAACTGGAGCGCGGCGCCGCCCTGGGCGAGCATCCGGGCTTCGAGCGGGTGATTGTCGAAACCAGCGGCCTGGCCGAGCCCGGCCCTATCCTGCAGTTGTTTGCCGAATCGCCGGCACTGACCGGGCGCTTCCGTCTCGATGCATTGGTGACGGTAATCGATGCGCAGTTCGGTGTGGCCGCACTCACCGACGCAAGTCCGGCCTACAGGCAAGCCTTGCTGGCGGACCGGCTGATCGTCAGCAAAGGCGAACTGGTGGATGCGCAAGCGCTGGCGCGACTGGAGGCGCGGCTTGCAGTGATCAACCCGCACGCCGAACGCCTGCGCGCGCCGCGCGGCGTGGCACAAGCTGCATGGTTCGATGCGGCGCCGTTTGTTGAGGGGCGCGTCATCCCGGCCAATTCACTGCGCGCGGCGCACGACGAGGCCATCGAATCGTTCACCTTGCAATGGGATCAGGTCCAGCCGCTGGCCGCGCTTGGCGAATGGCTGCACGGCCTGGCCGAACGCCACGGTGCGCGACTTCTGCGCGTCAAGGGCATTGTCGGTGTGAGCGAAGAGAGTAAGGCCGTGGCATTGCATGTGGTGCAGCATATCGTTGCGCCGCCTGAATTCCTGACAATCGACGCGGCCTTAAGCCGCGTCGTCTTCATCACCCGCGGGCTGGAGCCGGGCGATGTAGCGCCAGCATGGCGCTTTGAAGTGGCTTGCGCGGCGCCTGCGCGCCCTGTGCCAGCAATGCCCACACTGCTTCCGCCGCTTCCGGCAGGCGCCGCTTGCGGCGCAACAGTTCAACCGTAAGCGGTATATCCCAGTCGCCGCTGCCGACGCGCACCAGGCTGCCGTCACCCAGGTTGCGTTCGATGGTTGACAGCGGCAGCCAGGCCACCCCCATGCCCTGCAGCGCCAGTTCCTTGAGCACGAAAATCAGCGGATCCTCAAACAGCTTGTGCGCCCGCACCTGCGCCACGCGACGCGCCACTTCATCGTCGACCGCGCGGCCGATGAACGAAGTACGGCCATAGGGCAAATAGGCCAGCGGCGTGCCGGGAGCGGGCGGCAACGCATAGCCCGGCGCGCCCTGGCGCTGCGGTGCGCACACCGGCACCAGTGGCTCATCGCCGATTTCAATCGCTTCGAGGTCATCGATGCCGGCCGGGCGTGGCAGCGCCGGGTGGCGATACGACAAGGCCAAGTCCGCCTCGCCGGCGGCATAACGCAGGGCGAGCTCATCGATCGGCCTGACCGAACCACGCCCTACCAGCGGCCCAATCTCGCGGTTAAGACGCGCCAGCAGCGCCGGAAAAATGCCGGCCGAGCAGGCAGTAGGCATGAGGAAGGAAACCGCAGGCGCCGCGTCCGCCGAGTTGGAGCGAATCGAGGCGCGGAAATCGAGCAGGGGCTCGACACTGCCCACCGCGATGGGCAACATCTGCTGGCCGGCGGGGGTCAGTTCGACCGGCCGCGCGCCGCGATCGAACAAGGGCGTGCCGACCCAGTCTTCGAGTGCCTGGATGCGCCGGCTAAACGCCGACTGGGTGACGTGCCGCTCCATGGCCGCACGGGAAAAGCTGCCGGTGCGCACCAGGGCCAGAAAATCCTGCAACCAGTAGAGTTCCATGATCAGGCCGGCCCCGCGCCGCTGCGCGTCTGATACTTCCTGCTTGAACGTTCAGGCGGCAAGCGCACGGCGCATCATGCTTTCGGCTTCAAGGCGGCGGCGCGCGCGGCGCGCGACTCCGGGCTGGCGGAAGCCAACGCGATCTGGTCATGCGCCATGTAGCCGGTGGCATGATTGAGTGCGGTGGCCGCCGCGTTGGCCGACTCCTTGCTCATGCGCACAGCGGCGGCCGGCATCGCCAGGGTTTGCGCCGCGACTGCATGTGCCTTGGCCAGCGCCTGGCCCCTGGGCGCGACGTAGTCGATCAATCCGATGGCCAGTGCATCGGCCGCGGTGAAACGTTCGCACAGAATGGTCAGGCGTTTGGCCTTGGCCGGCCCCAGCAGGTTGACCAGGCGCGGAATCGTGCCCCGGGTCAGCGGAATGCCCAGCGCGATCTCGGGCAGCGACACAAAGGCATCATCGGCCATCACCCGCCAGTCGCAGGCCAGCGAGAGCGCCACACCGCCGCCAATGGCATAGCCTTCGATGGCGACGATGGTGATCTGCGGCATTTCCTCCCAGGCCTTGCACATGCGAAACCCGGCCCCGGCGATTTCACGCCGCTCTACCGTCGACAGCGTTTCGTCGGCCCAGGCCATCGCGTCCTTCAGGTCGGCACCGGCGGTCAGGCATCTCTCGTCGCCGGTGAGAATGACCACGTCGATATCGGTACGCTCGGCAAGATCGCGCGCACAAGTGGTGAGCTCGCGCATCAGGGCGCGCGATAGGGCGTTGCGTGCGGTCGGGCGAGTGAGAGTAACCATCGCCAGGCGCCCGTCGATATCGAGCGCGATCCCGGTGTTCATGGTCTCATTTCGGAAAAACGATGTTGAAGGCGCGGTTCCGACTCAATCGAAAAGTCGAAAAATCCGCTCGGTCGAACGTGATAATGTCCCGTGTGCCGCTGCGCTCCGCGAGCAAGACAAGGGAGGCATCCGCCAAATCGACTTCGCGATCGGAATAGGTGCTCATGAGGGATGCGAATGTCGTTACGTCTGCAGTGCCGATCTCGGCCACGACCAGCGCGCCGCGTTCGATTATCTGAAACAGTGCGAGCTTGCCGCGCAGTTCAAGGAAGTGGCATGTTTCGGTGATTACCGGCCAGGTGGTCGTCAGCCGATGAACGTTTTCAGTGATCCACAGTGCTGTTTCCCGGTGGTTCGGGTCACGATTGAGCAACAGCGCGACCAGCGGACCGGTGTCAACGAGAATGTTTCGCACGCAATTTCTGTTTTAGAAGTTCTTTGACGTTGCCACTCACGTTCGTTACGCCCTTGGGCAACGGGCTGGTATCCGCACCGAACAAATCGCCGGCCAGATCGGCGAAAGAAGGTTGGTGCACTTCGTCCTGCTGAACATACTCCCGTACCGCCTGGGCGATGACAGCGGACTTAGTGGTCCCGCGTCGCTTACAGGCGCGCGTGAAGGAGGATTCAAGCGAAGGGTCGAGTCGAACGGTCACAGTCATGATGATATTCAGCGATTTGGTCAGTTGAAGTAATACGATATTACATCAATATACCTGACACTTTCACGCAGTTGGCAGGCTATCCGATGACCGAAATCGACGCTGCGAGCACACGCTCTTCGCAATCCAGCGGCCCGTCGCATTGCCACATCTGCATCAGGAAGTCGCCCGGCGCACCAAGCGCGACCAGCGGGCCATGCCAGACGCCGGCGCGGTAGGCAATTCCCTGCGCAGAGTTGCCGATGAAGGCGTGTGCTGCATCCAGGTCCGGTTCGCCATCTGCCTGTGCCCCAAACGCGCAGACCAGAAAGCGCCCCGCGCGATTGGGAAAAAAGAGTTGCGGTGACAGTGGATGGCGCTCTATCACCCCAAGTATGAACGGCAGACTGCTCGCTTCGATGCTGTAGAGCGCGCTAACCAAATGATGCGCACGCGGGTCGGCCGTGAGGTCCAATGCAAGATCAAAGCGGCGTCCACGCCCCTGGTTTACCACTGCCGCATCGCCGCCCGCCTCGATGACGCTGCCGAAGCGGGCAAATGCGGCCTGCGTCAGCGGAGCGGCGACAATCGTTGGCATCGCGCTTCAGGCCTGCGCCTTCAGCGCCTTCGCACGCAGCGCCTCGATTGTGGTTTGCGTGGTGATCGCGTTGGCATCGATCACCACCTCGATCAAGGCCGGCTTGCCGGCGGCGATCGAGCGCTCGAGAGCGGCACCGAACTGCGCGGTTTCGGTCACCGTTTCGCCATGTGCGCCATAGGCGCGCGCCAGCGCGGCGAAATCCGGGTTTGTGAAGTCGGTGCCGTGCACGCGGCCCGGGTAATCGCGCTCCTGGTGCATGCGGATGGTGCCGTAGATGCCGTTGTTGACGATGATGAAAATCACATTCAACTTGTGGTGCACGGCGGTGGCCAGTTCCTGGCCGTTCATCATGTAGCAGCCGTCGCCGTTGAACGACACCACGGTGCGGCTGCGGTCGGCGGTCTTGGCGGCCACCGCGGCGGGCACGCCGTAGCCCATCGAACCAGCCGTGGGCGCCAACTGCGTGCGGAACCTGCCGTAGCGGTGAAAGCGGTGCAGCCAGCCGGAGAAATTGCCGGCGCCGTTGGTGTAGATGGTGTCCTCGGGCAGCACCTTTTCCATGTGCAGCACGATCTCGCGCAGGTCCACCTTGCCCGGCATGCCCTTGTAGGCGCTCGACTGCCAGGCCTCGTAGTCGGCGCGGGCGGTCGTGGTGCGCGCCGCATACTTGATGGCGGCAGGCCTGCCGAGGCCTCTTGCCGCGGCGGCGAACTCGTTCATGCCCGATGCGATCAAGAGTTCGCCCTGATAGACGCGCCCGAGTTCGTTCGGGTCGTTGTGAATGTGCACCAGCTTCTGTTTCGCCAGCGGCGGCGTCAGCAGCGTGTAGCCGGAGGTGGTCATTTCGCCCAGGCGCGCACCGATGGCCAGCACCAGGTCGGCTTCACGAATGCGCGTGGCCAGCGCCGGGTTGATGCCGATGCCGACATCGCCCACGTAATTCGGCGCGCGGTTGTCGTACAGGTCCTGGAAACGGAATGAGCAGCCGATCGGCAAGTCGAAGGCTTCGACGAAGGCGCGCAGGTCGGCGATACCCTGCGTGTTCCAGCCGGCGCCACCGAGAATCGCCACCGGCCGTTCGGCCGCCTCGATCAGGGCCTTCATGCGCGCCATGTCGGCCGGGTTGGGGGAAGCCTGCACCACCTGGTAGGGCCCGGGATCGGCCACGCTAGCCAGCGCGGTCAACATGTCTTCGGGCAGCGCCAGCACCACCGGGCCGGGGCGGCCGGAGACCGCGCAATGAAAGGCATGGCTCAAGTATTCGGGAATGCGGTCGGCACGGTCGATCTGCGCCACCCACTTGGCCATTTGCCCGAACATGCGCCGGAAGTCGACCTCCTGGAAGGCCTCGCGTTCGACCTGGTCGGACGCCACCTGGCCTACGAAGAGGATCATGGGGTCGGAATCCTGGAACGCGGTGTGCACCGCGATCGAGGCATTGGTGGCGCCGGGACCGCGGGTAACAAAACAGATGCCCGGCTTGCCGGTCAACTTGCCGTAGGCGCCTGCCATGAAGCCGGCACCGCCATCCTGGCGTGCGACGATCAGCTCGATGGTGTCGCGCGCGCCGTACAAGGCGTCGAGCACCGCGAGATAGGATTCGCCCGGCACGCAAAAGGCGTGGCGCACTCCGTGAAGCTTCAGTTGGTCGACGAGGATCTCGCCGCCGCTGCGTGGTTTGAGCGCGTTTGTCATGGTTCGATGAATTCGTCGGCGAAGATCTGGTACTTCTGGGATTTTGGTTTGTCCGCGTGGTCAAGCCGCACGTAGCGAATCGAACTCTTGCCCTGGCAGCTGCGCGGCAGGATCATGACGCGCGCAAAGCCGGTCGGGGTTTCGCGGGAGGCGGCAGCATACACCGGATCAGGACCCGCTTCGAACCACGCCCCGCCCGGATTGATGTGCGTACTGTGACCGGCGGTATCGATGCGAATCTGCCCGCTCAACAGGGAGCGGATGCCAGGGCCCTGGTGCACATGGGTCAAAGCCTCGCCGCCAAGCGGAAAGTCAACCCGGTCGCAGCGCATCAAATAGCCGGTCGCGGCATCGAGGGTAATGCCGGCCTCCAGAGTTGGAGTGGCACGGGAGGCGACGCCCGCGCGCACCAGTTCCCAGCACAACAGGCGCGCCCCAGTCTTGCCCGCGGTGAACGAGGATGCGGTGGAACCGCACCAGGTCGAGTTGGCCTCCAGCGAACTGGCCTGTCCTTCAGAGCGAACCACAGCACTTCCGCTTGCAAGATAGATGACGCGATTGATCGCAGGAAGGCTCGCAAGCGCGCCCGCCTCGAGAGACTCGGAATACAGCCGCAACAGATGGGTCATGTTTGCCATTCTGAAAGGTTCGACGAGGCGCAAGTCTACAATCCCGCCTTTCGCTCATACGAACCGCACATGACTAAAGGCCCGCGCCCACTGGACGGCATCACCGTCGTCGCCCTCGAACACGCGATCGCCGCGCCCTTCGCCACCCGCCAACTGGCCGACATGGGCGCGCGCGTGATCAAGATCGAGCGGCCCGGCGTCGGCGACTTCGCGCGCGCCTACGATACCCGTGCCAAGGGCCTGGCCTCGCACTTTGTCTGGACCAACCGTTCCAAGGAAAGCCTGGCGCTCGACCTCAAGCACCCGGAAGCGGCGGCGATCCTGGACAAGCTGCTGGCAGGTGCTGACGTGCTGATCCAGAACCTGGCGCCGGGTGCGACCGCGCGCATGGGCCTGGACTACGCCGGCCTGAAAGAGCGGCATCCGCGCCTGATCGTGTGCGGCATTTCCGGCTATGGCGCCGATGGCCCGCAGCGCGACAAAAAAGCCTATGACCTGTTGATCCAGAGCGAGGCCGGCTTTCTCTCGACCACCGGCTCGGCCGACGAACCCGCCAAGGCCGGCATTTCGATCGCCGACATCGCCGCCGGCATGTATGCCTACACCTCGATCCTCAACGCACTGATTCTGCGCGGCAGGACCGGGGTCGGGTCGAACATCGATGTCTCGATGCTCGAAGCGATGGCCGAGTGGATGAGCTTTCCGCTTTACTACGCCTACGAAGGCGCGGCACCACCGCCGCGCGCCGGCGCCAGCCACGCGACGATTTATCCCTATGGGCCTTTCACGACGGGCGATGGCAAAAGCGTGGTGCTGGGCCTGCAGAACGAGCGCGAGTGGGCTGCCTTTTGCAGTGGCGTATTGCAGCAACCGGCCTTGGCCGCCGATCCGGCCTACGACTCGGTAAGCAAGCGTTCGTTCGCGCGCGTAGCCTTGCGCGCGCTGATCGAAGCGGTGTTCGCCGATCTCACGGTTGAGCAGGTGATGGTGCGCCTTGACGCCGCCGGCATCGGCTACGGCCAGATGAACGATATGGCCGCGCTGTGGGCGCACCCGCAACTGCAGGCACGCGAACGCTGGCGCGAAGTCGATACCCCGAACGGGCCGCTCACAGCGCTCCTGCCACCAGGCGTCTCCAGCGCGTTCGAGGCACGCATGGATGCGGTGCCGGCGCTGGGCGCGCATACCGCGACGATCCTGCGCGAGATCGGTTACTCCGACGCCGAGATTGCGCAACTGATCGTTACGCCTGTTACGGCCTAGCAAAGTGCGAGGAGATCAATAGCTTGCGGAGTACTGAAAGGGGATCCCGATGAGGTGTTGTGCGGCATTGCGATTGCCCAGCTTCAGGACTTCGCGGCCATCAAGGATGCCTTCCTTGCCGTCGGAGAGACGCAGCGCCACCTGGAACTCGCCTTGACATCGGGCTTCGGTCAACTCAATCATCCTGATCCGCTCCCGGAATACGTTCCATCGGTTCAAAGTGCTCGGCGAGCAATTCCATATGTTCGCAGAGGCTGGTCAAACCCCGCTGATCAACACATCGAGCGCGGCGATGATCGCGAATTGCTCATCACGCAGACTGCCCGCTTCGGCCCCCAGTTCCTTTTTCGAGATGCCTGCAAGCATGGGCGTGAGCAGGATGCAGCGCTCACCGCCGATGTCAAAAATCGGTTTAAGCGCTTCACTAGGCGGGCCGCCAAACGATTTGGCTTTGGCGAGCGGAATCACGACGCGGGTGTCGAGGTGGTCGAGCAAGTCGCTCTGCACATCGAGCAGAAAAGGAACGTCGGCTTTGGTACGTGGGTTCTTGTTGCGGTGAACGGAAAATTGGGCCATGAGGTGCGGGCCCTAGAAACCGCGCAGCCCGTCGCTGAACACACCATGCTTTTCAACGAACTTGTTGTAGGCGTCAAGCGAGGGTTTGTTGTCCTTCAGCCATTGCTCGGCGCGCCGGCGTTTGACTTCCGCCGCGAGTGCCGCTTCCAGCGTGGCCGACAAGTTGATGTCGAGCGCCTTCGCCTTCAGCAGCAAATCGGTATTCACGCTCACGTTGGTGGGCTTTTTCAATGCGCTGGCGTCGTAGAGGGAATTCACTGGAATCTCCAAAAATGATGCGCATATGATATGCGCATGCGACGTGTGCTGTCAAACCGGTTTAAAACGGGAACCATGCCCACGCGCTACCCCATCGCGATTGAACCCGGCGACGACAAGCACGCCTTCGGCATCGTCGTCCCCGACCTGATCTTGTCCTCGAAGAACGTGCGCCATAGCTGTGGTCCAATTCAGCTACCGGAGAACGGAAAATGAGCAAAATGAAAGGCGCGCAAACGCGTGGCAAGTACACACTGGAATTCAAGATGGAAGCGGTACGGCTGGTCAAAGGTGGGCAATCTGTGCCGGCGCCGGCGCTGGGCGCGCATACCGCGGCGATGCTGCGCGAGATCGGCCATTCCGATACTGCGATCGCGTCTCTGGCCGCAATCACACCACCTACCTTGGCGCCGCCGACTTGCCGAAGCGGCGCTCGAGTTCCGCGATCACATCATCGATAGCCTCGACATCGCCGAATTTCATGTCGATGTCGAACAGGTTGGCCCGGTGCGCGCTTGCCGAGCGATCACCGCAGGCCTCTTCGACCACGGTGACGCGGAAATTGTGCGAGAACGCATCAACCGCCGCCTGGCGCACGCAGCCGCTGGTGGAAACGCCGATCATGATCACGGTGTCGATGCGGTCATAGCGCAGGAAGCCTTCCAGATTGGTGCCGAAGAACGCCGACGGCTTGTTCTTGTAGACAATCACGTCTTCCTTGCGCGGTGCATATTCGGGCGGCCATTCATCGGCACGCGGGTCTTCACCGTAGATGAAAGTATCGGCATTGCCGAGCTTTAAGTTCCACATGCCGCGCCGGGTCGGATGGCTGCGATCATCGCGCCGGCTGTAGTAAATCGGCAAGCCGAGACGCCGAAACGTTTCGGTGATCCGGACGATCGCTGCGATCATCTCCGGCAGCGCACCGCCGCATTGAGGAAACTCCGGGTCGACGAACATGCGCGTGGTGTCGATGTTGAGCAGCGCCGGGCGTTCGCCGATACCCAGCTTGTTGGCGAACGCACCCTTGGCGTAGGTTGCGAGTTCGGCGTCGGGAACGTAGCCGCGCCACTTGTCGAGTTTGTTGCCCCCGGCCATGCTCGTTTCCTATGGGTTTGAGTGGAGCTTCACTGCGGCTTGACGCCCGCATCGTTCAACAACTTGGCGAACTTGACGATCTCGTCCTTGAGCTCGCGCGCAAGCTCCGCTGGCGTGCTTGGTTGCGCCTCGAGTCCCTGTGCGGCAAGCAGCGCCTGGACATCGGCCAAGCGCAGGACCTTGCCGATCTCGGTGTTGAGCCGATTGATGATTTCATTTGGCGTGCCCGCCGGCGCGATCACGCCATACCAGGCGCTCAAGTCGAAATCCGGGTAGCCCTCCTCGATCATGGTCGGCAACGCCGGCAGATTCGCATAGCGCTTGGCGGTGGTCACGGCAAGGGCGCGGATGCGCCCGCTTGCCATGTGCGGGGTGATGCTGGTCGGGTTGGAAAACGACAAGGCCACCTGCCCGCCCAAGAGGTCGGTCATCGCCGGCGCGCCGCCCTTGTAGGGCACGTGCAGCATCTTGATGCCGGCCAGGCTGGAGAACAGCTCCGCGCACAGGTGCGGACTGCTGCCCGCGCCGGTGCTGGCGTAGGCGAGCTTGCCGGGGTTGGCACGGGCATACGCGACCAGTTCGCGCACATTGTTGGCCGGCACCGAGGGGTGCACCACCAGGATGCTGGGCGAGACCACCACCTTCGAGACCGGCGCGAAATCGCGCACCGGGTCGTAGGGCAGGTTCTTGAACAGGCTCACGCTCACCGCGTTGATGGTGGTGCCCATGTAGATCGTGTAGCCGTCGGGCGCCGCCTTGGTCAAGGCCTCCGCCGCGATATTGCCGGTGGCGCCCGCGCGGTTCTCGACCAGCACGGTCTGGCCCAGCAGCGGCCCCAGGCGCTCGGCCAGGATGCGCGCCGAGGCATCCACCGAACCGCCGGGCGGGTAGCCGACCAGCATGCGGATGGGCCGGTTCGGATAGGTTTGCGCCAGGGCAGTCACAGCGGCAAAGCCCAGCACCGCACATAGCAGATTGGCAATCAGGCGCATGCTCACACTCCCTTGGTAGCACAGGTCATGCAGGATGCATCGCTGGCAGGGGTTGGCATTGTTTCACTTGGCGCCGCCGAGAAACTGCGCCATGCCGGCCAGGTTGCATGTCTTGATCAGCCGGTTCTCCTGCGACTCGATCATGTCGACGGTGGCGGCCAAGTAGGCCGGCCATTCCGGATCGGCGTCGCGGGCGGCGCGGCGCACGTCGAAATCCGAAATGCTGTCGTAGGCATAAAGGTGGATGAACTGGTTGAGCGGGCCGACATCGGTGGTGTAGAGCCCGACCGGTACGCCCAGGTGACGGATCTGTACCGGCAGCCCCAGGCGGTTGAACGCATCGAGAAACTTCGGCATCTTGCGTACCGTGATGGTGTAAATGCGCAGGTCGATGATGGGTTTGGAAGTCAGCATGGCGTGTTCCGGTTGAAGCGCTTGCGGGCGCGGGTTGAAGTGCCAACAATGTAACCGACCACGCGCCGTCGCCGCAATCCCGCACCATACTCAGGCGGCGCACGTGGCGCTGTAGACTCTTGCGTTGCGCGGCCACAGCGCCGCAGGAGGAGCCCCATGAAACGTGACGCCATGCCCATGCCCGAACTCGGTTACGACCAGGCCGCGCACTACCGGCGCGAGGGCTACCTTGTGATTCCCGGCGTGCTGCCGGCGGCCCATGTCGAGGCCTGCAAAGCCGCCTTGTCCGACCTGATGCAAGACCGCATTCCGCGCCGCAGCACCAACATCTATTACGAGGCGGGGCAAAGCATCGAAGGTCTTTCCGCCGACGAACGCGAACTTCGGGTCAGGCGCCTCGACAGTTTCTGCGACGACCATCCGGCACTGGCGGCGGCGGCCAATTCGCGGCGCCTGCATGCGGCGCTCGACCAGTTGTCAGGCATCGGCCGCACCCTGTTCCAGGAAATGGCGCTGGTCAAGCCGCCCGGCATCGGCGCGGCCAAACCCTGGCACCAGGATGCCTCCTACTTCATGCTGCGCGATCCCTCACATGTGATCGGCACCTGGATCGCGCTCGATGCCGCGACGCTTGACAACGGCTGCATGCAGTTCATCCCGCGCTCGCAGTTGGATGGTGCGGTGCCGCATGTGCAGGAATCGCTTGCGAGTTGCTATATCCGCCCCGACCGCCTTTCGCCGCGCCCGGTCGTAGCCGTACCGATGCAGCCTGGCGACGCGGTGGTATTCCACGGCCTGATCCAGCATTTCACCGACGACAACCGCTCCGCAACGCGCCGCCGCGCCCTGCAATTCCACTTTTACCAAGCGGGAGCCGCGTGGGGCGACAGCGACGATCACGCCGGGTTGTATCGCGACGAGAATGGCGAATACTGCGGTTGCATCACGCCAAAGTATGGCGAGGCCGCCATGCGCATCCTGCGTGGCGATGCGCAAAAAGCGGTGGTGCCGATGGATTCGGTGTGAGGCGGCGACGCCGTGAATGATGCATTGACAGCGCGCGCGGCATTTGAAACACTGCCGAACACGACGATTTAACCAGATCGATACAAACGAGGAGACACCGATGTTTAAACCCCTGATTGCGGCCGCCACCACTGCCCTGATGTTTGCCGCCGCACCCGCTGCGGCGCAACAAAAAGAGATCAAGATCGGCGTGATCTATGACCTCACCGGCCCGTTCGCCGGGGGTGGCTCGGAGGCCAATCACATCGGCACCAAGGCCGCGATCGACATGTTCAACGAGAAGGGCGGGGTCGAGGGCTACAAAATCGTGCCGGTGTATGTGGATGCGCAATCCAAGGTCGATGTGGCGATCAACGAGGCCGAGCGCCTGATCAATCAGGAAAAGGTCGACATGCTGCTGGGCGTGTATTCCAGCGCGCAATGCGTGCCGATGGTCGGCAAAGTCGATGCGGCCAAGAAATTCATGTGGGCCACCGTGTGCGTGTCGTCGGCAGTGTTCAAGAACAAAAACCTGCAATACGTGTTCCGCCCACAACCGCACAGCGACCAATATGGTCAGGCTTCATGCGACTACATCAAGGAACATGCGGTCAAGAAGTTCGGCACCGCGGTCGACAAGATGAAAGTCGCGATCATCTATGAAGACGGCCCCTATGGCGCCGGTGTGGCCGCCGGCAACGAGGCGCAATGCAAGATCAACGGCATCCAGATTGTGATGAAGGAAGGCTATGCCGCCACCGCCCCCGATTTGTCGTCCCTGGTGACCAAGCTGCGCCGTGCCGCGCCGGACGTGATCCTGCACACCGGCTACAACCCGGACATCACGCTTTTCCTGCGCCAGGCCAAGGAGCAGAACCTGAAGTTCAAGGCCCTGATCGGGCACGGCGCCGGCCACAGCCAGATCGGCAAGCTGCGTGACACCTTCGGCGACGACGTCAACTATTTCCATTCGATCGACCCGGTGGCCTCGCAGATTCTCGACCCCAAGACGCTCAAGCCCGGCATGGGCGATCTGGCCAAGGAAATGGTCAAGCGCTACCAGGCCGTCAAAGGCCCGGTCGAAGTGCCGCCGCATGCCTCGATGGGCTTTACCAACACATGGATTTTCCTCTCCGATGTGTTGCCGCGCGCGATCAAGAAACACGGCGGGATTTCCTCCGAAGCCTTGCGGCGCGCCGCGCAGGAAACCGACATCCCGGCCGGCGGCACGCCTTCCGGCTACGGCGTCAAGTTCTTCCCCTCGGGCCACATCATGTCGGGCCAGAACGAGCGCTCGCAACTGGTGGTCATGCAATTCGTCAACGGCCGCACCTACATCGCCTGGCCGACGTCGATCCGCACCACCGATCCCCTGCTGCCCTTCCCCAAAGGACACGCCTACGCGAAGTGACGCGACGCGATTTTGGCGCGTCGCTCCCGCACAACCGGTCCCGCGCAAGCGGGACCGCATGAAACCGCCTGAATGGATTACCGTCTTCCCGCCCAGACGGGGACAACACAAGCTCGCGCATGCTTAGCGTACAAAACCTGACCAAGAAGTTCGGCGGCTTCACCGCGGTGTCATCGATCTCGTTCGATCTGGCGCAAGGCGAAATTCTCGGCCTGATCGGCCCCAATGGCTCGGGCAAGAGCACCACCTTCAACCTGATCGCGGGCCTCTATGCGCCGACGGCGGGCGCGATCATGTTCGAGGGGCGCGACATTGGTGGCTTCAACTCGGCGCAGGTTTGCCACGCCGGCATCGGCCGCACCTTCCAGATTCCGCGCCCCTTCAAGAAGCTCACCATTCTGGAAAACGTCACGCTGGCGGCGTACTACGGCGGCGATGGCCGGGTCGGCGAGAGCGAAGCCAAGCGCATGGCCGCCGATGCCCTCGACCTGATCGGCCTGCCGCATGCCAACGGCGCACGCATCGACGGCCTGGGCGCCGCGGCGTTGAAAAAGCTGGAGATGGCGCGCGCGCTGGCGACACAACCGAAGCTTCTGCTGGCCGATGAGTCGCTGGGCGGGCTGGACGAGCACGAAATGGAGCAGGCGGCCGATACGCTGAAGATGATCCGCAAGGAGCGCGGCATCACCATCATCTGGGTCGAGCACATCATGGGTGTGTTGATGCGCGTGGTCGACCGCTGTATCGTGCTGGACCACGGCGAAATCATCGCCGCCGGGCTGCCGCGCGAGGTGGCCTCCGACCCCAAGGTCATCGAGGTGTATCTGGGCACCGATGCCGCCGAGGTGCAGGCACAGGCACAGCGGGGCGATGCCGCACAAAGCAGTGGAGTAGCCGCGCCATGAGTGCGATGCTGGAGTTATCCAACGTATCGGCCGGCTATGGCACGTTCCAGGCTTTGTTCAACGTCTCGCTGCAAGTCAAGGCCGGCGAAGCGGTGGCGGTGATCGGGCCCAATGGTGCCGGCAAGACCACACTGTTGCGCGCGATTTCCAAGCTGGTTGACGTTACCGCGGGCGAGATCCGGCTTGAAGGGCGGCTGTTGGCCGATGTGCCGGCACACCAGATCATCGACTTGGGGCTGTCGCAGGTGCCGGAGCATCGGCGCCTGTTTCCGCGCCTGACGGTCGAGGAAAACCTGCGCATGGGCGCCTATCCGGCGGCGGCACGCGCGAAGTTCGCCGAGCGCCTGGCCATGGTCTATGCGTTGTTCCCGCGCATGAAGGAGCGGCGCCACCAGGCCGCCGGCACCCTGTCGGGCGGCGAGCAGCAAATGTGCGCCATCGGCCGCGCACTGATGAGCGGCCCCAAATTGCTGCTGTTGGACGAGCCCTCAGCAGGATTGGCGCCGGTGATCGTGCAGTCGATTTTCGACCTGGTGAAGAAAATTCGCAGCGAAGGCTATACGGTGATGATCGTCGAGCAGAACGTGCGCCAGGTGCTCAAGGTGGTCGACCGCGCCTACCTGCTCGAGGTCGGACGCATCAAGCTGGCCGGTTCGGCTTCCGAGTTGCTGGCGAGCAAGGAAATCCAGAAAGCCTACGTCGGTCTTTGAGGTTGTTGCATGCGGCCGCGTCGCCCGAAGGTGTGGTTTTGTTGCAGGGCCCTGATTGATGTGGTGTGCCATGGTGATTTTCCTGAATCGATCACCGGGCTCTTGAGGATTAAGCAAACGATGCAATTCTTCGACATTTTTCTGCTGGAAACCATTCTCAACGGCCTCCTGTTCGGCGGTGTCCTGGCGCTGCTGGCGCTGGGCCTGAACCTGATTTTCGGGGTTATCGATGTGGTGTGGATCTGCTATGCCGAGCTGATGATGCTGGGCATGTACTGCGTGTTTTTCCTGCACAAGGTGCATGGCCTGCCCTTGTTCGTGGCCTTCGGTGCGGCCATCGTGGTGGTGTCGGTGCTGGGTGTGCTACTGCATGTGCTGGTGATCAAGCCGGTGCTCAGTGGCGAGCCGATCAACCAGTTGCTTGTGACCGGCGGGGTGTTGACGCTGTTGCAGGCAGCGGCCACGCTGATGTTCGGCATCGATTTCCGCAACCTGGGCGTATCCATGCCCAGCCTGGTGGTGGGCGAGATTTCGCTGCCCTGGTCGCGCATCGCCGCGGCCTTGACCGCGCTGGTGGCGATGACCGGCTTGTACCTGTTCCTCAAGAAAACCTATCTCGGCACCGCCATTCGCGCCATCAGCCAGGACCGCGCGATCATGCCGCTGATGGGGGTGAACCCGGCGAAAATCTACCTGATCACCTCCGCCATCGGCGGCGCGCTGGCGGGCCTGGGTGCCTGCCTGCTGGTGCTGCAATACGACGTGCACCCGGCGATCGGCCTCTCCTTCGGGCCCTTGACCTTCATGGTGTGCGTGCTGGGGGGTCTAGGCAACATGCTGGGCGGCTTCATCGCCGCCTTCATCTTCGCGCAACTGATTTCGGTGGGCGGTTTCTACTTTCACCTGGAATGGGGCTACGTGATGGCCTTCGGCTTTTTCATCATCATGATGTTCGCGCGGCCGCAGGGCCTGCTCGGCAGCAAGTAGGGGGCGCCATGGACCGTCGCTGGTGGCCCTCGCTTACGGTGCTCGCGGTATTGCCGTGGATCGTGCCTTCCTCCTACATCGTGCACCTGATGGTGCAGGTGCTGCTGTGGTCTTTCATCTACACCGGCTGGTCGCTGATGGGGCGCTTCGGCCTGGTGTCGTTCGGCCACGGTGCCTTCATGGGCATCGGCGCCTATGTGGTGGTACTGATGTGGAACCTGTACGGCATCTCGCCCTGGTTCGGCATTCCGCTGGGCATCGTGCTGGCGGTGGCCTGCGCGGTGCTGATCGGCTACCCCTGCTTTCGCTTCGGTATCGCCGGCCACTACTTCGCGCTGGTGACCCTGGCCCTGACCGAAGTGGTGCGCTCGCTGATTGTGGCGCTGCGCGACACAACCGGCGGCTCGCTCGGCATCACGCCCACCAACGTGCTGACCGACGGTACCACCTGGTCGATCACCGCCCTGCAGTTCGCCGACAAGAAGGTGTTCTTCTATATCGCGCTGGCAGCCTGGGCCTTCGGCATCTGGGTGTGGAACCGCATCGACCGCAGCATGATGCGCTACGCGATGGAAGCCATCGGCAGCGACGAACAGGCGTCCGCCAGCGTGGGCGTCAACGTGACGCGCACCAAGCTCACCATCACCATCATCTCCGCCGCCTTGACCGCCCTGGGCGGCGCGCTGTTCGCCCAGTACCAGCAGTATGTGAACCCGGAAACGGTGGCCGGCATCGGGGTTTCGCTGCAGATCGTGTTCGCCGTGATCGCCGGCGGCATGTTCGTGCGCTTCGGGCCAACGGTGGGTGCGGTGTTCACGCTGCTACTCACCGAGGGCCTGCGGGTGGGCATCGGCAACAAGATCAACGCGCTCGACTCCACCATCTACGGCCTGATGCTGGTGATGTTCATCATCTACATGCCGAGCGGGATTCTGGGCAAGCTGCAGGAGAAGATGCGCGGCGTAAGGGCGTAGCGGCCACGGCCTCTAAGCCGCTACACGCCCCAGTTGCGAGTTCGCTCCGCCAGCCCGCTATTGCGGCTGGATGCCGATGGTGCGAATCAACTCCAGCCAGCGCAACTGGTCGCGTTGCATGCGCCTGCCAAGTTCATCCGAGGCGACCGGCTCGACCTCGGTCGACAGCGCCGCGTAACTTTGCTTGA
>JAYTDE010000854.1:0-2466 GCA_043736195.1 Burkholderiales bacterium
ACCGCCGCCATGCCGGCTTCCACCAGCGCGCGCGCCTGGCTGATCGTCAATTGCATGCGGGTCTCGCTGTAGCGTCGAATGAAGAATGCGGCTTATTGAGCGGTCATGCGCGCGGAACGCACCACCTCGCCCCAGGTCTCGACTTCGCGGCGGATGAAAGCCGCGCCTTCTTCCGGCCCGAGATCCATCACGCGGCCACCCTGGTTGAGGAAAATATCGAATAGCCCCGGCTTCGCCACTGCGCGCGTCATCGCCTCGCGCAGGCGCCGCACGCGCTCCGGCGGGGTGGCGGCGGGCACCAGCAGGGCATACCAGTTCTCGAACTCGATACCGCGCAGGCCCGCTTCGATCAGGCTGGGCACACCCGGCATGGTCGGATTGCGCGCCCGGCTGGTGGTCGCCAGTGCGCGCATCTTGCCGGCCTTGATGTGCGGGATCATCACCGCGGGATCGAGAATGGTGACATCGACCTCGCCCGCGAGCATGGCTACCATGGCCGGCGCGGCGCCACGGTAATGCACAACAGTGAAGTCGATGCCGGCACGCTGGCGCATCATCTCGGCCAACAGGTGCGGTGGGCCGCCGACGCCGGAGGTTGCCAGCGTCAGGCTGCCCGGTTTGGCGCGTGCCAAAGCCAGCAGGCCGGCCATGTCCTGCACCGGCAGGCCTTCGCGGCATGCCAGAAGGAGTGGCATGCCGATGGTGATGGAGATCGGAATCAGGTCGCGCCGGGTGTCATAGCCCAGGTTGGGCAAGAGGGTCAGGTTGACCGCCAAAGCGCCGGTGGTGGCGAATACCATGGTGTTGCCGTCGGGCGCCGCCTTGGCAGCCGCCTCGACACCGACCGATCCGCCGGCACCGGTGCGTATCTCAATCACGATCGGCTGGCCCAGCACCTCGCCGAGCGCACCGGCGATCAGCCTCCCGCCGGCATCCACCGGGCCACCGGCCGGGAATGGGATCACCATTTTCAGTGGTCGGTCGGGCCAGGCTTGGGCGCCTGCCGTTTGCGACATGAGCATTGGCGCCAGCGCGCTAGCGCTTACGAACCTGCGGCGATTTACCATTGCGGTCTCCTTTTCTCCACGAATGCGCTGATACCCTCGCGCGCCGAGGCGGTCGCGGCTGCCACCGAGATCACATCGACGCCGCTTGAAATCGCCGAGCGATAGTCGGCATCCTCGGTTTTCCAGATCATCTGCTTGGTACGTGTGATCGCTTCCGGGCTGCCCGCCAGGAGTGCCTCGATCACCGCGTCGACCTCGCCTTGCAGTGCGGCGGCCGGCACGGCGCGGGTGATCAGGCCGAGGTGCGCGGCCTCGGGCGCACGGATATTGCGCGCTGTGAGCAACAGTTCGACCGCTGCCTTGCGATGTACGCCGCGAATCAGCTGGATCGTGGTTTGTGTTGGCGGCAGCCCGATCTTCACCTCGGGATAGCCGATCAGGCAAGCCTCCTCCGCCAGCGCGATGTCCGACCAGCCGGCCAGCATGATGCCGGCCCCCAGCGCGTAGCGTTCCAGCACCGCAAGCACCGGCTTCGGGCAGTAATAGGCCGCGATGTTCAAGTCGAGCAGGCGCGCGTAGGCGGCGTTGAGCACATCCATGCAGGAGCCTTGCAGCGCCTGGATGTCGTTGATCTCGCGGCCGGCGCAAAAGATGCCGCCGGCGCCGCGCAGCACCACCACGCGACACTGGCGATCGTCGGCGACGGCGCGAAACGCCGCAGTGAGGCTGGCGATCATGTCGTTGTTGAGCGCGTTGCGGTGCGCCGGGTTGTCGATCGAGAACGTGGTTACGCCGCGGGCATCACATTCGATGTTGATCCTGCCGTTCATATCACCTCCTCCTGGCGCAGCGCCGCGATCTCTTCCGCCGAGAAGCCCAGTTCATCATGCAGCACGCTATCGGTGTGTTCGCCCAGGTCCGGCGGTCGGGCACCTGGCACCGGCGGCGTGGCCGACATGCATAGCGGCACGCCGGCCAGCTTAAGGGTACCGCCGCGGCCGTCGTCGACTTCATGCACCATGTCCATCGCCGCCACTTGCGGATGGGCGATCACCTGCGCCACATCCTGCACCGGGCTGCACGGCACGCGCGCGTAGTCCAGCCGCTTCACCCATTCCTCGGTGGTGTGGGCGAGAAATTTCGGCGCGATCAGTGCGATCAACTCGGTGCGGCGCTCGGCGCGGCCGCGCGCGTCGACGTAGCGCGGGTCGGTGGCCAGATCGGGTACGCCGAGCGTCGCGGCCAGGCGCACCCAGACCGCATCATTGGTGGCGCCCGCCAATACCCAGCCGTCGGCGGTGCGAAAGGTCTGATACGGCACGATATGCCACACCGCCGACCCGGTGCGCTGCGGCACCATCCCGGCCATGGTGTAGGCGGTGAAGTGATAGCCCAGTTGCGCCACCGCGGTCTGCATCAGGGACACTTCAACGTGCTGGCCGCGAGTCCTGCCTTGTGC
>JAYTDE010000855.1:0-2030 GCA_043736195.1 Burkholderiales bacterium
ACTTCGTGGCACCGCGTGTAGGGTGGGCAAACCGCCAGCAGTCCAGCTACAAGGTCGGGTTGGAACCGGCGGTGCGCGCGATCTCGCCATTGGTGAAGCCGCCCAGCCCGGTCAGGCCCGATAGCGGATTACCCTGCGCCACTTCCGGGTTGAAGTACAGCTCGCCGCCCGACCAGGGCCGCACGCCGAAGGCCGCAGTGGCGGTAAAGGAATAGCTCTTCTGGCGCGCGCCGGCCAGGCTGTTAGTGCCGGAGTAGGGCGCATCGAAGGCGGCCGTGCGCTGCCACACGTAGGTGGCCTGGAACTTGGCGTTCCATTGCTCATCGTCCGCGGCCTGGCCGATGGCTGTTCGCGGCAACCATGCGCCGGCAAGCGCGACCGATAGGAATACTGCGGCGCATGCGCGCATCGACTGCTTTCCCGAAAATAGGTGCGCGGGGTAGCGGTGCGCAAGGTTTGCGTCAAATGAAGATTGTGTGACAGGCTGGCGATTGCCAGCCGCGCAACACCTGCAGACGGCGCTAACATCCGTGCATGTCCGCAATCCCACTGCGCGAGCGCATTCGCGCCCTGAAGCGCGAAACCGTGGCGCTCTACTTCGCGGTGCGCGACCCGCGCACGCCGCTGCTCGCCAGAGGCATCGCCGGCCTGGTGGTCGCGTACGCGCTGTCGCCGATCGACCTGATCCCCGACTTCATCCCGGTGTTGGGCTATCTGGACGACCTGATCTTGGTGCCGCTGGGCATCATGCTGGCGTTGCGACTGATCCCCGCCACGGTGCTGGTGGAGGCGCGCGCACAGGCCGAAGCCGCGCTCGAGCGCCCGACCAACCGGGCCGCGGCCGCCGTCATCGTGGCAATCTGGATTGCCTGCGCGCTATTGGCTGGCTGGTGGCTGGCGCAGGCGTTGCCGCCCTTCTGAAGCCGGCTGCGCCGGCATGCGCTGTTGTCGCAGCCCGGCCCCGCGAATCAATGCCGATGCAGGTGGCTGTGCACGCCGACCGGCAAGGATTTCCCGAGCATCACCCGGGCCGGATCACGCGCCGATAACGCGCGCGACAGGCTGTTGCGCGCCCCCAGGCGGCGGTAGTGCCCGGCACGGTGAGTGCGCCGAGCGCACGCATGTCGCCTGCCGCGTGGGTCTGGTCGAGCACCAACAGGGTCGAGGAAATCTTCTACGTATCGACTCTGCGGCCACATTGAATCGCGCTTCACGGCCTGCACAATGCGGTGCCGAGTTGAAACTTTGCCGGGCGCTTTACCACTTCGGCGCGCCCCCGCACTGCACCTGGTCAACTGTCGCAGCAGTGCTTGACTTGAGCCCCCCGACGCTCCCCGATCACCGCACTGCGCGCGCCAGCATACTGCGAGGCGAACTGCGATGGTTGGGTACGCAATTTCCTGTGCCACGCGCCGCCAACCTAGTACCGTGACCTGGAAGTTTTGGAACACAATGAAAAAAACGGATTCGGCCTCAGGGCTAGGCGCAAACCACAGCCATAGCCGTAGCTATGGCGAGAATTTGCAACAACGCCATGGGGTCGAAGGCGCGCTTTCATGTTCCGACATTTTCGGGTCACGGTACTAGGCCAAGTCAAGCTTGGTCTGGCTCGCCGAGGCAGGCAAAGCAAGGTCATCGATTCGAACCGCCCGGATGCCAGCTCTGGCGGCCGCTTTGGCTACGTCACCATCGTCGGAGTAAATCGCCGTCACCCGCCGGGTCGCGGCAATGGCAACGATCTGCCAGTCGAACTTGAACTTGGTCTTGGTCACAGCGCGCTTTTCCGCACTTGACCAAGCTTCTTCAAGCAGTAGGGAACACTCCATTGCCGCTTTCATATCGAATGCTGCGATTTGGAACGCCGACTTGCGTGTCAATACGTTGTGAATCTCTTCCCGCGCCTTGCCAGCACGGACCAGCAATTCCGTCAACGCGGGCGTAGGGATGACAATAGGCGTCCTGGCCTTTTCAAGAGCGGCGACGAGATCATCAAGCTTGGCGCGCCGATCGCCAGCGATTTTGCGGTTGAA
>JAYTDE010000856.1:0-9178 GCA_043736195.1 Burkholderiales bacterium
CCCGCAGGTGAGCAAGCCATGGTTGCGCAGGATCAGCGCGTTGTGAACCCCCAGGCTTGCCTGCAGGCGCTGCTGTTCGTCCATCTCGAGCGCAACGCCTTCGTAGTCGTGGTAGCCGATGCGCCGGTGGAAGCGCATCGAATGCTGCGACAGGTTCAAGAGGCCAGCCGCCTGAGCCGCCACCGCGAGGCCGGCGCTGGTGTGGGTGTGGATCACGCATTTCGCATCCTCGCGCACCTTGTGAATCGCACTGTGGATCACGAAGCCGGCGGGATTGATGCCAAGGCCGGTCAAGTCTTCGATGATGTTGCCTTCGATATCCACCTTGACCAAGGCCGAGGCGGTGATCTCGTCGAACATCAGGCCATAGGCGTTGATCAGGAAATGGTGCTCCGGCCCCGGCACTCGCGCCGAGATGTGGGTGTAGATCAGGTCGGTCATGCGGAAATGCGCGCACAGCCGGTAGCAGGCGGCCAGTTCGACCCGCACCTGCCACTCGGCATCCGCGACCCGGCCTTCGAGCGAACGCGTCGCCTGGCCCGGAACTTCCTTCAGTTGTGCACTCATTGCGGCTCCTTGTGTGGTGAATGGTTGGTTCGCGGCGGCTGATGCGCCACCGCGCGTTCGGTTTCAATCAGGTCACGCGCCCGCTCGGCCAGGCGCGCGAGTATGGCTTCCAGCCCGGCGTGTTCGTCGCTGCTCAAGGCTTCGGCAAATGCCTGGTTGCGCTGGTTGGCCGATGCTATCAGGCCCTCGTACAACTTGCGGCCGGCGCGCGTAAGCGTCAGGCGCACGCCGCGGCCGTCGGCGCTGTCGATGCCGCGCAGCACCAGCGCCCGTTCGGTGAGGCCGGCCACCACCCGGCTCATCTGGCTCTTGTCAAGCCCGGCGTGGCGCGCCAACAGGTTGAGCGACAAGGGCTGATGCGCCCCCAACAGCGCGATCGAACGCCACTACATCAGGCTGACACCGAATTCGCGCTTGTAGCGCAGGGCGGCGCCGCGCGACAGCAGGTTGGCCAGCGCGTGGATGCGGAAGGAAATCAGGTCGCGAATTTCCGCACGCGGCGCGGCCCGGCTCGCGCCAGCGCTTTCGCCTTCAGGTTTGCGGATCGCTTTCATTTGGTTGACAGTATCAACTACACTGGTTTACATTGTCAACCATCGGGTCGCGTCGGGCTGCCGCACCCGACAGGCCGCCGTGGGCCCGATGCGGTTGACCGATGCGTGCCTGCGGATATCGCCGAAAGGATTTGTCGTGAGCCTGCCCAACACCTTTGAACCCTACGACGATGCCACCCAGCCGGCGATGCGCATCGCCAATTACACCGAGACCTATACCCGGGTACCGAAAAACCAATTGTTCCCGCGCCCGCTCACCCTGACCGAGATCACCGGGCCGACGCGGCTCGCCGCCAAACTCAAGCCCGGCAACAACGATCTGGCCCACCCCTATCCCGACCAGCCGCGCGCCATGGGCCAGCTGATCAGGGTGTCGGGGCGCTTGATGGACGAAGACGGCCAGCCGGTGCGCGACTCGGTCATCGAGCTGTGGCACGCCAATTCGGCCGGACGCTACATTCATCCGATGGACGCCAAGAGCCCGGCGCCGATCGATCCCAATTTCGTCGGTTCCGGACGGGTGGCCACCGACGCTGCGGGCCGCTATGAATTCCTCACCATCAAGCCGGCCGCCTACCCCTACCCGAACCACCCAACGCGCTGGTGGCGCCCGCCGCACATCCACCTGTCGATTTTCGGCGACGGTTTCATGAGCCGACTGGTGACCCAGATGTTCTTCCCCGGCGACCCGTTCAACGACATCGACCTGATCCTCAATGCGGTGCCCGACCCCAAGGGCCGCGCGCGCATGATCGCGCGCCAGGTGCCAATGGCGGAGATGCCGGTTCTGAACGTGATCGGCTACGAGCACGACATCGTGGTGCGCGGGCAGCGCCAAACCCCGTTCGGCGTGTAAGCACAATGAGCAAACATATCCCCACCGCAAGCGGCACGGTCGGCCCGTTCTTTCCGCCGCATTTTTTCCGCCCCGGCGACAACGACCTGAGCGTCGTCGAACCCGGCGCCGCGGCCGCGGCCGGCGAGCGCATCCACATCTTCGGCCACATCTACGAAGCCGGCCGGGTGCCGCGCTGGAATTCGATCATCGAACTCTGGCAGGCGGACGCCGGCGGACGCTTCGCCCACCCCAACGATCCACAGGCCGCGCTGGCCGACCCGCATTTCATCGGCTGGGGCCGGCGCGCCAGCGAGACCGACGGCTACTTCGACTTCCTGACCGTCAAGCCCGGCGGCTTCGACGATCCGCTAGCCCGCGCCCGGCGCGCGCCGCACATCAACCTTTCGATCACCGGTTCGGGGCTGATGCGGCGCCTGACCACCACCCTGTTTTTTCCCGACGAGCCGGCCAATGCCACCGACCCGGTGTTCACCGCGGTCACCGACTCAAGCCTGCGGCCGCGCCTGATTCTGCAACCCGCGAGTTCGGACAAGGCACCCCTCGGCGCGCGCTCGTATCGCATCGACATCGTGCTGCAGGGCGCGGGCGAAACGCCATTCTTCGTCGATTGAGCGCACCGCGCATGCCCTGCCGCGCGGCCGCTCCAGCGTGCGAAAATCCGCCTTTCCCAACCCATCACCGGAACCCCCATGTCCCGCATCAGCCTGATAGAAGAATCCGCGCGCCCTGATCTGGCCCCATTGATCACGCAAATCAAGGCCGAGCGCGGCGGACGTTTTCTGAACCTCTACCGCACCCTGGCGCACAGCCCCGGCATCGCCGCCGGCTGGCTGCACCTGTTCACCGAAATCCGCCAGCGCGCCAAGCTCGATGGCGCCTCGCGCGAACTGGCGATCATGCGGGTAGCGGTGATCAACGGCGCCGATTACGAGTACAAGGCGCACGCCCCCTTCGCACTCAAGGAAGGCATGAGCCAGGCGCAGATCGACGCCCTGCCGGCATGGACGGTGAGCGATGTGTACACGCCGAAAATGCGCGCTGTGCTCGCCTACACCGATTCGATGACCCGCGAAATCCACGTGCCCGAAGCCATCTTCGTCGCGGTGCGCGCGCACTTCGACGAGCGCGAAACGGTGGAGCTCACCGCGACCATCGGCGGCTACAACCTGGTGTCGCGCTTTCTCGAAGCGGTGCAGATGCCGCATGAAACGGCGCCCTTGAAGGCGCACGACTGAAGTCCCGCGATCCGAGCCCGGCGCTCTCAGGCCTGGCCGTAACCGCCACCGCCCGGCAGCGCCAGTTCCAGCGTATCGCCTTCGTGCATGTCCACCACACCCTTCGGGTTCACCACCGGTACGCCATTGATCAGCACATGGCCGGTGCGCCCGGCCGCGCCACCCAGGATGCCCTTGGCCGGCACCCGGGTGCGGTCGGTCAACAACGACACCCGCAGCCGCCCCGGCCAGCGCGACTGGAACGACACCACCTGCCCCATGCCGCCACGATGCGCCCCCGCGCCCCCGGAGCCGTCGGCCAGGCGCTTGGCGCGGAACAGCACCGGGGCAAGCGTCTCGGCCACTTCGACTGGTGTATTGGAAATATTGGCCGGAAAACCCGCCGCCGGCGGCCCGTCGCGGTCGCGCATGGCGCCCATGCCGCCGTTGAAAAACAGGATGCTCGAGAACGAGGTGCCCTTGACCGTATCGACCCCGCGCATCAGCACCGACCATAGCGGCGTGCCGCTGTCGGCCTGTACCCGTCCCGGCATGACCTGCGCCAGGGCTTCGAACACCGCCGCCTGCAACTGGTGGCCGATCAGGTGGCGCGCCCCGACCGCCGCCGGGGGACGCGCGTTGACGATGCTGCCTTCGGGTGCGATCACCTTGAACAGGCGCGTGAAACCATCGTTGTTGGGAATGCCCGGCGAGAGCAGGCATTTGAACGGATAGATGGTGTAGGCGTAGGTGTGGTTGAAGGTCTCGTTGATGCCGTAGCGCACCTGCGCGGTGCTGCCGCTGTAATCCACAGTGACGCCAGCGTGCGTGATGGTAATGGTGGCCTTGATGCTGACGGGCTCGTCGAAACCGTCCGAATCGACACTGCCAACGTAAACACCGGGCGGAATCAGGCGCAATTCGCGCAGAGCCGCGTCTTCCGAGGCGGTGAAAATGGCGCCCGCGATGGCGTCGATATCAGCCAGGCCATACTCTTCGAGCAGTTCGACCAGGCGCCGCTCGGCGACCCGCAGCGCCCCGACCTGGGCTTCGATGTCGCCGCGCACCTGCTGCGGCAGCCGCACATTGGCCTCGAGCATCTGCATCACCAGCGGGTTGAAGCGGCCTTCCTCGGCCAGCTTGATCACCGGAAAGCGAATGCCCTCTTCGTACACTTCGTTGGCATCCGCCGACCATTGCCGACCGCCGATGTCCGACAGATGCGCCACCGCGAGCGCGAAAGCCACCAACTTGCCGCCGGCGAATATCGGCGCCGCCATGCTGGCGTCGGGCAGGTGGCCGGTGCCGATCCACGGGTCGTTGGTGAACAGGATATCGCCCGGGCGCAGTGTGTCCCCGGGGAACACCTTGAGCATGCCCTTGAGGGTCAGCGGCGCGGTACCGATGAAACCCGGAATGCTCAGGCTGGACTGCGCCACCAGCCGCGCTTGGGTATCGAGCAGCACGCAGGCGAAGTCGTTGGACTCGCGCACCACCGTCGAGAACGAGGTGCGCTTGAGCGTGGCGCCGGCCTCGTCGGCGATGGCGATCAGCCGGTTCCAGTAGATTTCAAGGTCGATCGGATTCATGCCTGGCAAGCTCCTGTGCTCTATGCGGCGTGGCTGTGGCGTTTGCCGAGGGTGATGCGCAGATTGCCGTGGCAATCGAGCGCGAAGCGGTCACCCGGGCCGATCACCACCGTGGATCCCGCCTGCTCGATGAGTGCCGGGCCGGTGTGCGCTTCGCCAACCCGCAGCGAGCTCTCGGCAAGCACGGGCGTATCGATGAACACATCGGCGTCCGGAAAATAGGCCTTGCGCGTGCGCTTCGCCGCGTCCTGCCGGGCGCTACCGGCCTTGGCGCCCGGGCGCAGTGGCGTTGGCGGCGCCGCTGCCGAACCTTCGACGCGCCAGTTGACCGCCTCGAGACGCTGGCCCTCGAGATGGCCGCCAAAACGCGCGGCGTACGCAGCCTGAAAATTCGCTTCAATCACCGGCAAACCCGCAGCATCGAGACGCGCCGGCAATTCGGTCTCGACCTCGAAGCCCTGGCCGACATAGCGCATGTCGGCACTGCGACGAAAGCGGATTTCCGCCGCCGGCACGCCGGCCGCCGCAAGTTCGGCGCGCAACGCATCCTGCATGCCCGCGACCAGCATCTCAATGGCACTCCAGTCGATTTCGCCAAGTCGGGTGAAGCGGGTGCGCACCATGTCGACCTTCATCGGCGCGACCAGGAGTCCGAAGGCGGAAAATACGCCGGCGTTGGCCGGCACCAGGATTTCGCTGCAGCCGGTGCGCCTGGCCACTTCGCGCGCATGGATCGGCCCGGCACCGCCGAAGGCGAGCAGCGTGTAGCGCCGCACGTCGCGGCCGTTTTCCACCGCGTGGATTTTTCCCGCGACCGCCATGTGCTCGCAGACGATGCGGTGGATGCCGTTGGCGGCCTCCATCACGCTCAAGCCCAGCGGCAAGGCAATGTGCTGCCTGATGGCAAGCTCGGCCAGCTCGGGGCGCATGCGCACCGCACCGCTCAGCGTGCCCTGCGGGTCGAGATAGCCGAGCAGCAGCGCCGCATCGGTCACCGTGGGGCGGGTTCCGCCGAGGCCATAACAGGCAGGCCCGGGGTTGGAGCCGGCACTCTGCGGACCGACCTTGAGCAGGCCGGTCGCATCCACATGGGCGATGCTGCCGCCGCCGGCGCCGATCTCGATCAGGTCGACTGTCGGCAGGCGCACCGGCAGGCCGCTGCCCTTTTTGAAACGCTGCAGGCGCGCGGCCTCGAACTCGGTGGTGATCGACGGCCTGCCGTTGGACACCAGGCAGGCCTTCGCGGTGGTGCCCCCCATGTCGAACGCGATCACGTCGGGCGTATTGGCCAGGCGCGCAGCATGGGCGGCCCCCAGCGCGCCGGCCGCCGGGCCGGATTCGAGCATGCGGATCGGCATGCGCTCACCGAACTCGCGCGAAATCACACCGCCATTGGACTGCATCACGCGCAGGATCGCCTTGATGCCCAGCGCGCGCAGGCCGTTTTCGATCGCGCCGAGATAACTGCCGACCATCGGCATCACGTAGGCATTGAGCACCGTGGCCACGCTGCGTTCGTACTCGCGCATTTCACCGAGCACCTCGGACGAGAGCGACACCGCGATCTCCGGGGCGATGCGCCGGGCAATCTGCTTCACGCGATTTTCGTGCGCCGGGTTGGTGAAGCTGTGCAGAAAACATACCGCGATCGCACGCACACCTGCGTCCTTGAGAGTGCGCACCGCCGCCTCGATGTTGGCATCGGTCGGCGCTTCGATCACCGCACCGGAGGCATCCACCCGCTCGTTGACTTCGACCCGCAGTGCGCGCGGAATCACCGGGTCCGGGCCCGGCGCGGTGAGATCGTAGAGGTCGTAGCGCAGTTCGCGTGCGATTTCGATCACGTCGCGAAAGCCGGCGGTGGCGATGAGGCCGGTGCGCGCGCCCTTGCGTTCGATCACGAGATTGGTAACGACCGTGGTTGCACCCACCACCACCTCGCTCACCTGTTGCAGCGCGATGCGCGCCTCCCCGAGCATGCGCGTGAGTCCGTCGCAAATCGGCTTCACCACATCATCGTGGTCGGTCAAAACCTTGGCGCTGTGCACCGTGCCATCGCCGCCGAGCAGCACCAGGTCGGTGAAGGTGCCGCCGATGTCGAAGGCGAAGCGGTAGCGCAGGTCCGGGTTCGCAGCGTTCATCATTCCCGACCATCCGCTGAAATCGGCCGCTCATCCCGCATTGCAAAAAGGTCTGCGTGAAGCATGCTGTCCTCAGCCCTTGACCTTCGAGAGCTTGATGCCGCGCTCAAAGCCCTTGTCGAACTTGCCCTTCTCGAACACCTCCGGCGGAATCTGGAAGAAGGTTTGCTCGGCACGCCGTTCCGCGGTGGTGGCATGCATGCCGGTGGAATCGAATGGGCAGGTCTGGGTGCACATTTCGCAGCCGATGCAGTTGGCATGGATGGTGTCGACCCGGCCGTTGCCCTGCGCCAGCGCGTCGTAGAAGCAGGTCTGGATGCAGATCGTGCAGCTCGGATTCTTGCAGGTATCGGTCGCTACCTCGCTGTGCATGCGCGGCTTTTTGAATTGTTCGCCATAGTCCTTGACCGAATCGCGCGAAGCGATCCCGGTCATCGAGGCAATGTCCGGGTAACCGTGCTGGTCCATGAATTGTTCAAGACCGGAAATGATGTGCGGCAAGTACTTGATGCCCTTCAACATCAACACCGAGCCGATCTGCACCAATGGCGCCCCGGTCATGATGAATTCCACCACATCGCGGTGGTCGTAGATGCCGTTGGAGCCGGTCACCGGCATGCCAAGCTCGGTGTAGATGCGGTGCACCCAGCGCAGCGACAGCGGCTTGGCCCACACGCCGCCGATGCCGGCCGGGCCGCCCAGGCGCGGCTTGCCGGTCTCGATGTCGACCGAGAAGCCGGTGTAGCGATTGGTCGCGGTCACGCCGGCGGCGCCGGCCTCCTTGACCGCCCGCGCCACCTCGACCACGCGCGACTGGTCGGGTGTGAGCTTGATCACCACCGGAATCTTCACCGCCTCGCACACGCGCGCGGTCACCTCGCGCGCCATCTCCGGGTCTTGTCCGATCATCGAGCCGCCGTGCACCCCGGGCATCATCGCCGGGTGCGGGCAGCCGAAGTTGAGTTCCACCATCGGCAATCCGCAATCCTCGATGGTGCGGCAGATGTCGATCCAGCTCTGCAAGGTCTTGCCGCCGGCGCTGCCGATCAGGCGCGAGTTGTGATCCTCCGCGTACTTGCGCAGCTCCTTCAACTGCGGAATCCATTCGTTGAGCGATGTGCTGGAATAACCCGAGCGACTGTAGAACACGAAATTCTTGTTGACCTTGCCCTTGATCAGCTCGTTCTTCTCGTTGAGGATGGCGTATTTGGAATTCTGGGTGAGGCGCGCCATGTCCTCGATGTCGGTCAGGGTCTTGACGATCATGCCGGCGGCGCCGGCGTCGACACATTCGCGGATCACCTCCGGGCTGTTGGTCGTCTCCAGCGAGGCGATGATGATCGGGTGCTTGAACTTGACACCGCAGAAATCAAGGGAAAGATCAGCCATGGTTTTCCTCCAGGGGTGGATTCATCGGGGTTTGCGTATCAGGATGGTAACGGCGGGGAGACAGCGGATTTCGTGCAATCAGGATTCGCAGTCGCCGCGCTTCTGTTTGGCGGCTGCGCGCGGCCGCGCGCCGCCTGCCTTGCGAGGTCGACGCGCCTGGGCCGACGCCGCGCTTCCAACGCGATTGCCCGCATCAAGCGCCAGGCCGTCGGGGCGCAGCGAAGTACGCCCATTGTCGTTATTGCCTTCGACCAGGCGCGCAAGCAAGCCCATGAACACTTCGCGCTCGGCGGGGGAGAGCGGGTTCAACAGCAGGTTCTGTGAATTCTGCATGTCCTGGTGATGACGCCGCACCAGTGCCGCCCCGCGCGCGGTGGCCAGGCACAGCTTGCGCCGGCGATTGGCCGGATCGACCACACGAGTCACCAGCTCCTTCGATTCCAGGCGCTTCAGGATGTCGGCGACATTGGCGCGGTCCAGGCCCAATTCCTCGCCAATGGTGAGCTGGTCGATATTCGGCCGCCGCACCAGGATCGAGAGCAGGCCGTACTGGGTGGGCGTCACCCCGCCCGCGGCCACCTGACCCAGAAACATCGCGACGTGGATCTGGTGCAGGCGGCGCACCAGGTAGCCAGGGCGGTCCCAGATGGTGTGGCCGGGAGCCGGCGCAACCGTAGCCGCCGCTCGATGTGCGCCGCGGTCACCGCGCTTCTTGCTGTTTGCGTCCAACCCGCCCCTGCCTTCCTCACATGGTGCGGGCGCCCCGCACGCGAATCATTAGTACACTAACTATCTTTGCATGCGCCGTGCCTTGGTGTCAAGATGCGCTGCGCAAAGGCGCGAACAGACCGGATCGCGGCGCGCC
>JAYTDE010000857.1:0-6369 GCA_043736195.1 Burkholderiales bacterium
GCGGCGCATTCGACCGGATTCGGGCCGGCCGTAGCCGGCGCCGCGAAATAGGTGCGCGGCGTGCGCCCCGCGGCCTGGTCAAGCAAGGTCACCGCCACCAGGCGGTTGCCGAACAGCGTCGGCGCCGCCCGCAACACCAGGTCGATAACGCGCTCGAAGCGCGCGCCTGAAAGGATGCCGCGATCGATTTCCGACAATAGGGTCAGCGCATGCGGCGAAACCCGCCGTTCGGCGCCGCCAGCGGCATCGTCAGGCGACCCGCCGCGACGCGCGCGACCGAGCGCACGCGTGACCACCACCCCGATCAAGGCGCCCAGCGCCAAGGTCGCCAGCAACGCAGCGCCACCATAGAAGCCGGTATCGAGGCTAGGCGACACCATGCCAGCCGCATACGCAGCCGGCATCAGCGGCACGGCCGCCAGCCAAACGAGCGGGCCGGCGACACCTGCCAGCGCGCGGAAACAGGCAATGCATTTTGGCATGCGGAGCGTCATCGAATAGGGGGCGCAACACGCGCCGGGATTGGCCTGCTGGAGTTAACGGCCGCGCGCGCCGGGTCTTGAATGCCAAGGGCGCCCGCCGGCAGCGCGGCATCAGGCAAGCCGGGGCTGCCGCTATGGCCAGCGTGCAATGTCCAAAGTGCGCGGGTAAACCACACCTGTTTAGCCCTTTGCGCGCGCAAACACTGGTTTCTAATTGGAGTTAATTGGCATGAAGCGTGGCACGGCAGTCTCTTGGCTAACGCAAAACCATTCCACACACCACCGGCACTCTGTGCAGAATCCACAACTTCAATCCTGGCTCGAAGAGTATTGCGGCACTCGCACCAGCATCGCCAGTGGCGTGATCATGGTGGCGGCCAACGCCGGGGCACGACCCATGCTTGCGGCCGCCTGGCCGCGCAGCGGCACGCCAAACGGCCGCCTGCTAGAAGCCGCGGCGGAGACGGTCAGCCGCCAGCAGGAAGTGGTCGCCGGCGGTCGCCAGTCACCCCCCGCCCAATACGCCAACGAAGGCGTAGTCGCCCTGCCCTTGCGCCGCCGCAGCGACTCGATCGGCGCGGTCGCGTTCCAGATGCACGCCGCCAACGCCTGCCAGCATGACTCGCCAAAACCGCGCGGCGCGCCTGCCCCTGCCGCCAACGCCCTGCAAGCCACGCCGGCCGCCACCGCTCTGGCCCGCGCCTTGCCGGGCGCGGCAACGTTGATCAAGCTGCATGCCAGCGTGCATGCCTGCGACAACTTCAGCCAGGCCGCAGCCGCCGCCGCCAGCGGGCTGGCCGTCGCACTCGGCTGCAATCGCGTCAGCATCGGTCTCAATGAGAAAGGCTTCCATCGCGTGGTCGCCCAGTCCAGTGGGGCGCCCGACGCATCCGCCAACGCCTTGGCGCAGGTCATCTGCCGCGCCATGGACGAAGCGGTGGAACAACAGGCCACACTCGCCTACCCGGCGCCGGCCGGCGCCCAAGTGCGCATCGCCCTGGCACATGCCGAACTGGCGCGCCGCCATGACAGCGCGGTATGCACCATTCCACTGGTGCGCAATGCGCGCATCTTCGGCGCCATCACCCTGCAACGTGCACGCGACCTGCCGCTGGGCGCCGCCGAGATCGAACGTTTCGAACAGTTCGTCTGCCTGATCGGGCCCGCGCTCGACCTCATGCGATTGAGCGAACGATCCTGGACCGAAAGAGTGTCCGACAGTCTTAAAACGCCGGGCCGGTACGGCGGCCGCGCCTTGCTGGCCGTGCTTCTTCTGGCTGGCGTGGCCGCCCTGTGGACCCCGGTCGAGCACTGGGTCGGCGCGCCGGCGCGGCTGGAGGGCGCGATCCAGCGCGCGCTGGTGGCGCCCACCGACGGCTTTCTCAAAAGTGCCCACGTGCGCCCCGGCGACACCGTGCGCGCCGACCAGGTGTTGGCCGAGATGGTCGAGCAGGATCTTGAACTTGAACAGAAAAAATTGGAAAGCGAGATCGCGCAGCATGAAAACGCGGTACGCGGTGCGCTTTCGCGCGGCGACCGTACTCTTTATGCGACCAGTGCCGCCCGCGCGGATTCGGCCGCCGCCCAATTGGCCCTGATCGGCGAGCAACGGCTGCGCGGGCGGGTGCGCGCGCCGTTCGACGGCGTGGTGATCAAGGGCGACCTGACGCAATCGCTGGGGGCACCGGTGCAGCGCGGCGAGGTGCTGATGACCTTGGCGCCGAGTGGCGAATACCGCCTGATCATCGAAGTCGACGAGCGCGACATCGCGCACCTGAAAGCCGGCCAGCGTGGTGTGCTGGCGCTTGCCGCGCTGCCGGGCAGCCAGGTGGGCTTGCAGGTCGCGCGTGTGACGCCGCTTGCCAGTGCGCGCGACGGCCGCAATTTCTTTGAGGTCGAAGGCAAGCTCGATGGATTGCCTGCCGGTGCCCGCCCGGGCTTGTCGGGCGTGGCCAAGATTCAAGCCGGCGAGCGCGCTTTCGGCTGGGTCTGGGGTCACAAGCTGGTCGACTGGGTCAGCCTCAAGCTCTGGTCCTTGACCGGCTAGCCTGTTCACGCAAAACGCCCATGCGCCGCTCGCTATTCAGCCCGCTCTGGTACCGCGTCAGTGGCCTGCGGCCGCTCTTGCACGTGGATGTGCGCATCGAATGCCAGCGCCATCGCGACCAGGTGTGGTACCTGTTGATCGACGACATCAGCGGGCGCCAGTTCCGTGTCAATCCAGAGGCCTATGCGTTCATCGGCCGCTGCGATGGCAGCCGCAGCGTGCAGGAGACCTGGGACGCCCTGCTCGACGCAGCAGGCGACCACGCGCCGACCCAGGACGAAGTGCTGCAATTGCTGACCCAATTGAGCCAACGCGGCCTGCTGGAAGCCAGCGCCGGTGCCGACCCAGGTGCCCGCACCCGCAAACCCGCCAAGCGGCACGGTGCGCTCAACCCGCTGGCCTTCCGGGTGCCGCTGGGCGACCCCTGGGCGCTATTGCAGCGCCTCGATTTTCTGCGCAAGCTGATGTTCTTTCGCGGCGCGCTGTGGGTCTGGCTTATGGCCGTGCTGGCAACCGGCGGCGCGGCGCTGCTCAACTGGAACGAATTGGCCGCGGACGCACGCGGCAGCCGTTGGCTTTGGCTCTCCTGGCTGTTGTTTCCCTTTCTCAAAACCGTGCATGAGTTGGCCCATGCCCTGGCGATCAGGCAATTCGGCGGCGAAGTGCACAAGGCCGGCATCACCTTGTTTCTGCTGACGCCGGCACCCTATGTCGATGCTTCCGCCGCCAGCGCCTTGCGCGCGCGCCACCAGCGTGCCTTGGTCGGCGCCGCCGGCGTGATGGCCGAGCTTATGGTCGCGGCCCTGGCCATGCTGGTGTGGCTCAACGCGGCGCCTGGCCTGGCGCGCGACCTGGCCTTCGCCGCCCTGTTCGCCGCCAGCGTCTCCTGCCTGTTGTTCAACGGCAACCCGTTGTTGCGTTTCGATGCCTATTACGTGCTGTGCGACCTGTTCGAGCTGCCCAACCTGGCACAGCGCAGCAGCGCATGGTGGGGCCGGCTCCTGCGCCGCCTGTTGCGTATCGCAGCGGCTGCCGACACCGTGTTGCCGGCACGCGGCGAAACCAAATGGCTGGTCGCCTACGCGCCGCTGGCGCTGGCCTGCCGGCTGCTGTTGGGCGTGGGCATCGTGCTGTGGCTGGGCGAAGTGTCGTTGCTGCTGGGCTTGGCAGCCGCCGTGATGTTCTTGTACAGCCTCTTGCGCCCACTGTTGCTTGGGCAGAAGGCGCTGCTCAGTGAGCCGCGCAGCCCGCGCGCGCAGCTGCGCGTGGGCACGGCCGTCGCTGCCGCTATCGCAGCGGCGGCTGGATTGCTATTCGCCGTCCCGCTGCCCTCGCAAACCGCGGCCATGGGCGTGGTGTGGCTGCCCGACCAGGCCCGCGTGCGGCCCGAGACTTCCGGCTTCGTGGCGCACTTGAACGCGCGCGATGGGACCCGCGTGGCCGTAGGCGATGTGCTGCTGGAATTGAGTGACCCGGTGCTCGACGCAGCGCGTGAGCGCCTTATGAGCCGCGCAGCGGAACTCAACGCCGAGCACTTCGGCGCCATGGCGGAAGAAAAAATCGAACGCTCGATCGAGTTCGAGCAGGAACTGGCACGCACCGAGGCCGAACTGCGCCATGTGGAGGAGCGCATTGCCAGCCTGGCCGTGCGCAGCAACTTAGCCGGCACCCTGGTGCTGCCCAGAAGCGGCGACCTGCCGGGCACCTACGCCGAGCGCGGCAGCACCATGGGCTATGTGCTCGACCGCGAACAAATCATGGTGCGCGCCGCCATCGACGAGCAGGATGCCGCGCGGGTGCGCGGCAATACCCGCGCAATCGAGGTACGCTTAGCCGATGCGCCCGGCGTGGTGCTCAAGGCCCTACGCCTGCGCGAAGTGCCGGCCGCCGCCATGGAGCTGCCCAGCGCGGCCTTGGGCGACAGCGCCGGCGGCCCGCATGTGACAGACCCCGAGGATAAAAAAGGCCTGCGCCTGAAACACCCGGTGGTGCTGATCGATCTGGCCCTGCCGGCACAGCAGCTGGAACGGGTCGGCGGCCGCGCCTGGGTGCGCTTCGACCACGGTCGCGAGCCGCTCGCCACCCAGTGGTATCGCGCGGGCCGCCAGCTATTCCTGGCGCGCTTCAACCCGGCGCAATGAAAGGCGCCGCGCTGCAGGTGCCGGGCATCGTCCACGGCACTTATCCGCAACGGCTTAACCCCGCCGATCAGCGCCGCAACAATGTCTGGCGTCGTCTGCGTTCACAGGCCGCTTCGCTGCTGCGGCCCGAGCCGGCGCGTTACCGCGATTTCGCCGCGCGTGTACGCGCCGCCAGCGGGCCATTGCCGGCGCTTCAAGCGGTACGCGCGCGCCTGGCGCGCGAGGGCTTCACCGACGCCGCCCTGATCGATGCCTGCCGGTTGATCATGGACGCCACCAAACGCACCCTGGGCTTAAGCCTGTATGACAGCCAACTGATCGCCGCGCGCATCATGTTGGACGCCCGGCTGGCCGAAATGGCCACCGGCGAAGGCAAGACTGTGGCCATCGCGCTGGGCGCCGCCGCCGCCGCGCTGGCCGGGCTGCCGGTGCACGTGATCACCGCGAACCAATATCTGGTGGAGCGCGATGCCGCCATGCTGCGCCCCCTGTATGGCGCGCTCGGGCTTTCCGTCGGTGCGATCGAAGCCGCGCACGATCCACACGCAAGGCGTGCCCAATACGCCTGCGACATCACCTACTGCACCGCAGCCGAACTGGCCTTCGACTACCTGCGCGACGGCCTGGCGCGCGGTGCTGCGCGCGGGGCGCTTGAACAACGCGCGGCAAGCCTGTGCGACAGCGCTGCCGACAACGCCCTGGTGCTGCGCGGCCTGTGCTTAGGCCTGATCGACGAGGCCGACAGCTGCCTGATCGACGATGCATTGGTGCCGCTGATCCTGGCGCACCCGGTGGCCAATGCCGGGCGCGACGCCTACTACAGCCACGCCCTGGAACTGGCGCGGCGCATGCGCGCGCCCGAGCACTTCCACCTCGACCGCGCCGGCCTGGCTGCACACTTAAGTGCCAGCGGGCGCGCCATGCTGGAGACCTGGGCTGCCGGCCTGCCGCCGGTATGGCGCAATCGCGTGCATCGCGAAGAGGCGCTGGCCACCGCATTGGCCGCCTTGCATTTGTATCGACGCGACACCCATTACCTGGTGCGCGATGGCAAGGTGGCGCTGATCGATCAAAGCACCGGGCGTGTCGCCCTAGGGCGCGCCTGGTCCGGCGGCCTGCACCAGTTGATCGAACTGAAAGAAGGGCTGGAAGTCACCGCCGAGAACGAAACCTGTGCGCAGATCACCTTCCAACGCCTGTTCCGCCGCTACTGGCGCTTGGGCGGCATGAGCGGCACACTTACTGAAGCGCGGCGCGAACTGCGCGCGGTCTATGCGCAGGACGTGGTCGCGGTGCCGCTGCATAGGCCAAGCCGGCGCCTCACCGAACCCACCTGCCTGTACGCCACCCGCGAACGGCAATTCGCGGCGGTGCAAACGCGCGTGCGGGAGGGTATCGCCAGTGGCCGGCCGGTGCTGATCGGCACCGATTCGGTCGCCGATTCGCATGCGCTCGCAGCCATCTTCAAAGCCGCCGGGATCAAGCATCAGGTGCTTAATGCCCACCACGAAGCCACCGAAGCGGCGATTGTGGCCGGCGCCGGCGCAGCCGGTTGCGTGACGGTCGCCACCAACATGGCCGGTCGCGGCACCGACATACCGCTTGGGGTTGGTGTGGCCGAGCGCGGCGGCCTGTTGTTGATCTGCTGCCAGCACAACGCCGCGGCGCGCATCGACCGCCAGTTGATCGGGCGCTCAGC